>NZ_VFTK01000031.1:0-81085 GCF_006439495.1 Mesorhizobium sp. B3-1-8 | reverse complement strand
GGGTGGGGACTCGACCGGGCTTTCTCCTTGGGCACGCCGCCGCATCATGGGCGGCGTACCCGATCGCTTTGGCGCCCTAGCGGACGCTGGCGACCGCGTCCTCGCGGCCGTCGTTGATCGTTACCCAAGCGCCCGAGTTCTCCGTCGATTGACGTTTGAGATAGGTGTAGACCGTGTCGTTCCAGGCGAGCACTTTCGGCTCGAGATTGTCGAGGATGAATTCGCCGAGGCTGGTGCGCACCGTCAGCACCGCATGGCCGTCGCCATTCGGCTGGCGCACCACCGTCATCAGCAGATTGCCGGCCGGCACGCCGACGGCCATCAACTCGCGGCGCTTCTCCAGCGCGTAGTCCTCGCAGTCGCCATAGCCTTTGTCGGGATAGGCCCAGTATTCCTCGACGCCGTAGATCTCCATGTCGGTGCGCGGCTTGACCCGGACGTTGACCGAATTGTTGACGTTGACGATCGTCGCCCACAGCTTGCGCGTCAGCTCGACCGGCGGACCCTTCGGCGTCCGTTGGTTGCATTCGACCGGAATGCGCTGGCAGAAATCGTAGTGGCCGACCGGCTGGGTGGTGCGGCCACCCGTATGCATGAAAGCCGGTCCTGCGCTTGCCGTGCCCCACGCGGAAAGCTGCATCGCCATTGCCAAGAGCAACAGCTTGCCCCTCGTCATTTTCATTGTTGTAGTCTCCCCGTTTGAGGAGACTGTGCCACGTTGGGATTTATTTGACGCAAAAACCCGAAGTAGACATTGAGTAAAACGCCAGTAGAATAAACATAAAATTTGAACTATCGGAATTTCGGATTGTTCAGATTTTCATCCGGCCCGCGCAAGATTCTGATGTCACTGGCGGCCCGCGTCCGACCTCCCAAGAGGACAACAAAAAACCGGCCGCTAAGGGCCGATTTGCGCCCCTAAGGGCCGGTTTGCTTTGTTGCGTCAGCTCGTCTCAGGAGCGGGCGTCGCGCGTCTCAGGAGCGCGGCGCGTTGAATTCCTGATCGAGCGTTTCCGGCCGCTGGATGACCGCGAACTCGATGGCGACGCCGTCCTCGAAATGGCGCACCACCTGGCCGCGCATCGTGCCTAACGTGACCTGGACGCCGATCGCCGGCTTGACGTCGATTTCGACGGCAGCGCCTGAGAGCGACAGGTCGATGATGCGGCATTGATACTGGCGCCCGTCGGTGAGCTGCAGGACACTCATCGGATTGCGCGGCGCCACGCGCTCGTGGCGGCGGTCCTCGGGCAGGTCGAGCTCATGCTTGTTGGCAAGCCAGGTGAGCTGCGCGGCAAGCTTGTCCTTCTTGCGGTCCGAGGCGATGACGGTCATGGCGAAACCGTCCTGCGACGTGCGCGTCACGATGCCTTCGACACGGCCGATATGGTCGATATAGGCGATGACCTTCTCGCCCGGCATGCCGATCCGGTCCGTACGCAACGCAACATTGCCGGGCGACATATCGATCACCTGGCAAGGATGCTCGGTGCGGTCTTCCAGCATGAAGCGCCCGTAAATCTTGACGCGGACACGCTGAAAGTTGCGCCTCTCAGCTCGTGACGGCGCATATTCTACCGCCGCTGACCTCATGACTGCCTACACCCCGTTGGCATTCCGCGCGACGATGCGAGGAATTTCACCCGAAAAACTACAGCAAAGCAGGTTAACAAACGGGAAAGTCGGCCGCAAAAGCCTGGGCCTGGGGGCTCGCGCGACACGGAAAAATTTACCGGGAGCGACGGGAAACCTCACACGGCCGGGCTCACTCGTGACGCCCGCCGTCGAGGACGACGAGATGACGGATGCGGCGCACGCGGCCGAGCGCCGAAATGGTCTCCGGAGGATCGAATTCGGCCGGAACGAGCGAGGGCACGTCGATCGCCGGACGGTTCTTCAGGAGCATCGGCTCCTTGTCGGGATCTATCACCCGGATCGTATCGATGAGCGCGTCGGCGAGCGGATCGGCGCCAAGCCAGAACGGCTTGTCGGCGGCGCTGACGATGCCGAGGCAGCGCGGGTTCTGGGCGCCCCCGTCCAGCGGCAGCGCCATGAGCTCGAATTTGTTGGAACGGCCGTTGCGGCTGAACCCCTCATAGGTCATGAGCAGAACCGATTTCTGGTCGAAAACGCCCTGCATGAGCCGCGACACAAGCCGCTGATCCTTCTCGCGCCAGAGCGAAGGGAAGGAGAATCCCTTGAGCTCCCGGCCATAATAGGCGCAGAGCCGCGTGCCGGCGAGCCGGAACACCGCCTCGCCGCGCGTGTCGCGCTCCAGGATGAAGGTGTCGGCCAGAAGCGACTTGATGTCGGCCGGCTCCACCTCCGATCGTTTCGGGGCGAGGCGACCATCACGCAGCTGGTTCCAATATTGGAACAGCGCGATTGATCCTTTTTCATTCATGTCCATTCCGCTCCGCACAATCTATCTTTTGATGTCCCATCGGCGAACAGACAGGGCGCCCTCCGATGACCTTCATGCGGTGCGGAGCAGGATGCGTGCCAGTATCGTTAACGTTTGTTCACGCCTCGGGGCCGTTAAGGTTAACAAGTGGTTTACATTGCGTGCCGCC
This sequence comes from Mesorhizobium sp. B3-1-8, assembly GCF_006439495.1. Classification (NCBI taxonomy): domain Bacteria; kingdom Pseudomonadati; phylum Pseudomonadota; class Alphaproteobacteria; order Hyphomicrobiales; family Phyllobacteriaceae; genus Mesorhizobium; species Mesorhizobium sp. B3-1-8. Next base: position 78,512 of record NZ_VFTK01000031.1, on the reverse strand, counting down.
GAAGCCTGTGGCACATCAAAACCACTCCAAAACGGTCGTTCCTGCAGCGATCGGCAGCACTTCAGTCACGAGTTTATGGGGAGCAGGGGACTCGACCGGCCGTTCAGGGAAATCCTGGACGGCCTTCTTTTTGATTCGCTCCGTTCTGATTCGCTCCTTTTCTGATCTGGGCTGTGGCGATTAGCCGTTTGTGATTCGAAAGGGCGTGATCTACATGCTCGCCGAAAGCCCTAAGCCCCAGACCCGCAAAGGCGCATGAGCGAGCCTGTAAGCCCCACCGAAACCGAACCGACGCCGGACGAGGCTTCCGAGCCGCGCCGCCGCGAACCCGTGTTCAACCTGCCGCCGGTGGTGCTCGCCGTGATCGGCATATGCGTGGTCGTCTATCTGCTGCAGCAATATGTGCTGAACGAAGCGCAGCAAATGACGCTGCTCTACGACGGTGCCTTCATTCCGGTGCTGTACACCGGCCAGTACGGCTTCGACTGGTTCCTGTTCACGCGTCCGTTCACCTATGCGTTCATGCATGGGGGCATTGCCCATATCGCCATCAACATGATCTGGCTTGCAGCCTTCGGTTCGCCGCTCGCCAATCGTCTCGGCGCGCTGCGTTTCGCGATATTCTACGCCGTGACAGGGCTGGCTTCGGTTGTTCTGTTCTGGGCGCTGCATCCCTATGGCGAGGCGCCGCTCGTCGGTGCCTCGGGTGCGATCTCCGGCATGATGGGCGCGGCTGCGCGCTATGGGTTCCGCGTCGACCGCTCTTCAGGCAGCGCGGCCTTCGCCGGCGAGCCGCTGCCGATCGCATCCGTGTTGCGCTCGCGCGGCGTCATGACCTTTCTTGGCGTTTGGATGGTGATCAATCTGGCCACGGGCCTGCTTGGCTTCGCGCCGGGCATCGACGGTCAGATCGCCTGGGAAGCCCATATCGGCGGCTTCGTCGCCGGCTTTTTCGGGTTGCGTTTTTTCGACCGTCCGATGGCTGCCGCCTAGAGCATGATCCCGAAAAGTGGGAACCGGTTTTCGGAGAAGATCATGCTCCAACAAGAGATAGATCAGGATGGCGATTCAACGAAACGCCATCCTGATCTAGTCCTCAGGCGCACTTGAAATGCAATCAATCACGGCGCACGATGTTGCCCAAGCACCCAGTGTCTTCCTAAGGGCGCCGGGGCTCAAAAGCCGGCCAGGGCGGGAGCCGGCGTCAAAGGCAGTGGAGGACGCCATGACGGTTAAGGCAATTCTTGAAAGCAAGGGCCATGACGTGTTCACGCTCGGGCCCAATGAAAAACTCAGCGAGGCCATTCGCATGCTGGCCGAGCACAGGATCGGCGCGCTCGTCATCACCAATGGCGATCGCAAGATCGTCGGCATTCTCTCGGAACGCGATATCGTCAGGGTGGTAGCCAAGGAGGGCGCCGCCGCGCTCGACATCGCCGTGCGCTCGGCGATGACGCCGAAGGTCAAGATCTGCAACGAAAACCACACGGTCAACGAGGTCATGGAGATCATGACGCGTGGCCGCTTCCGTCATCTGCCGGTGGAAAAGGGCGGCCAGCTTGATGGCATCGTCTCCATCGGCGACGTGGTCAAGCGCCGCATCGAGGATGTCGAGCGCGAAGCCGAAGAGATGAAAGCCTACATCGCCACGGCCTGAAGCAAACGGAAAGGTGCCGCCGGCGTTTCGTCCGGCGGCATTGGGCGCTAGAGCAATTCCAGGAAAAGTGTGGGCGGTTTTCCGTCCGGAATTGCGTAAAACAAAGGCACTAACGGTTGTCGAGTTCGGCGCGCACGAGCTCAGGCCTGCGTCGGGTGATGCGGTAAGGACCGCGGTTCGTTGAGGAAACCGCCTTCTTCCGCCTCAGCTTTCGGAAGAACTCCAGGTCGAAGCCCGGATAGCGCCAGCCGTCGCGGGTCGGGCACTGGACCGAGGCGATCTTCCTGCCCTCGTTCTTTTCGATTTTGATACGCCCGCCCTGCGCGAGCAGGTGCAGGATGCGCTGTTCCCACAGCGCCGCGCGTCCTTCCAGGTTTTTCTGCCCCGCCTCGCCTGGGAGGTCAGGCTTCACCGGGACTGAGCGTTTGTGGACATCCACTCTCCATTGGGATGGGCGCCCTATAGGCGGAAGCCGCCGAAAGGCCAGAGAGCGGCTTTGCGCTTGTCTCACAGGCTTGTCTCGCAGAGCGGTTTGCACTAGCGAATGACTTTCACGTCTGACGTGAAAGTCACGTTTAGCGAGTTAGCAGGCCTCCATGAGCATCATCGATACCCGCACCCCTGACGCAAAACGGCTGATCCCCGGCGCCACCGGCGACTGGGAGATCATCATCGGGCTCGAAGTGCATGCGCAAGTGATCTCTGAGGCAAAACTCTTTTCCGGCGCCTCGACGTCGTTCGGCGCAGCGCCCAACGCCAATGTCAGCCTTGTCGACGCGGCGATGCCCGGCATGCTGCCGGTCATCAACGAGGAATGCGTCAAGCAGGCGATCCGCACCGGGCTCGGCCTGAAGGCTGCGATCAACCACAAGTCGGTCTTCGACCGGAAGAACTATTTCTATCCGGACCTGCCGCAGGGTTACCAGATCTCGCAGTTCAAGCAGCCGATCGTCGGCGAGGGCAAGGTGATCGTCTCCGTCGGGCCCGACCGCCAGGGCGAGTTCGAGGATATCGAGGTCGGCATCGAGCGCCTGCATCTGGAACAGGATGCAGGCAAGTCGATGCATGACCAGCATGCGACCATGTCCTATGTCGATCTCAACCGCTCCGGGGTGGCGCTGATGGAGATCGTCTCCAAGCCCGATATCCGCTCGGCCGACGAGGCCAAGGCCTATGTCACCAAGCTGCGCTCGATCATGCGCTATCTTGGCACCTGCGACGGCAACATGGACGAAGGCTCGCTGCGCGCCGACGTCAACGTCTCGGTGCGCCGTCCGGGCGGCGAGTTCGGCACGCGCTGCGAGATCAAGAACATGAACTCGATCCGCTTCATCGGCCAGGCCATCGAATATGAGGCGCGTCGCCAGATCGCCATCCTGGAAGACGGCGGCAAGATCGACCAGGAGACACGGCTGTTCGATCCGGTCAAGGGCGAGACGCGTTCGATGCGCTCCAAGGAAGAAGCGCATGACTACCGCTATTTCCCAGATCCCGACCTTTTGCCGCTGGAGTTCGACCAGGCCTATGTCGATGCGCTCGCCAGGAACCTGCCGGAGCTGCCCGATGACAAGAAGGCGCGGTTGGTCGATGCGCTCGGCCTCTCGGCCTATGACGCCTCGGTCCTGGTATCGGAAAAGCCGATCGCCGATTATTTCGAGAAGGTGGCGGCAGGGCGCGACGGCAAGCTCGCCGCCAACTGGGTCATCAACGATCTCCTTGGCCAGCTGAACAAAGCTGGCAAGGGCATTGAAAATGCTCCGGTTTCGCCCGAGCAGCTCGGCGCTGTTCTCGACCTGATCAAGGAAGGCACGATCTCCGGCAAGATCGCCAAGGACCTGTTCGAGATCGTCTGGAACGAAGGCGGCGATCCGCGCGAGCATGTCGAAAGCCGCGGCATGAAGCAGGTCACCGACACCGGCGCCATCGAGAAGGCGGTCGACGAGGTGATCGCCGCCAATCCGGACAAGGCCGAGCAGGCGCGCGCCAAGCCGACCATGGCCGGTTGGTTCGTCGGCCAGGTCATGAAGGCGACCGGCGGCAAGGCCAACCCGCAGGCGGTCAACGATCTCGTCAAGGCCAAGCTCGGCATCGAATAACGGTGTTTGTCCGCACCGCCAGCGACCGTGACATTGCGGCTATCCGGGCACTGCTGGCCGAGACCTGGCACGCGGCCTGCGACGCCATCTATGGCGCCGAGCGGATCGATCGAACCATCGCGCTTTGGTGTTCGCCGGAAAAGTTGAAAGCGCGCATCGAGCGGCCGGATGCGGAGTTCCTGGTCGCCGACGATGGCAAGCGCATCGGCGGCGTCGCCTATGCGGAAAGCGCTGACCAGGGCGCTTCGATCGATCTGGAGCAGCTTCATGTTGCACCGGACCTGCAGGGCCGGGGGATTGGCGGCATGCTGCTGGACGAAGTGATGGAGAGCTTCCCCGAAGCGCGCGCGGTACGCGTCGAGGTGGCTGAAGCGAACAAGCGCGCCGTCGCCTTCTATATGGCGAACGGTTTCGTCCAGATCGGCCGCGCCGACAATCGCGGGCCTGCGCAGTCCGGCGTCGCGTCACTGCTCCTTGAGCGGCCGCTGATCGCCTGATCGCTCGACGCCGCCGCAATTGCTTCACGTTGTTGCGAGCGGCGCGCCCAATGCCAGCTTTCATTTGACGGCCGAAAGCCCGGCGGCAATGCTGCCGCAGCCCGACGCGCCGGCGACAGTCCGGTCGACCGGCAGCACGGTGATGAGGGGGACTGCCATGCCGAGCTTGCCGGAACTGATGCCGACCGAGGTGTCGGACGAGACGTTTGGGGGCGTGACCTATCACGTCGCCGGCGAATTGGTGCCCGTGCTGTCGGTCGATGTGACCAACATGCCGGTCTATTTCGAACACCACATCCTTTTGTGGAAGAACACCACGATCACCATCGGCCTGAAATCGCTGAAGGGCGCGCTGAAGCGCATGATCGCGGGCATGCAGATCTTCGTCACCGAGGCGTCCGGGCCGGGCGTCATCGCCTTCAGCCGCGACGGGCCGGGCCATATCGTGCCGATCCATCTTCGGCGCGGCGAGGAGATACAGGTGCGCGAGCATCAGTTCCTGGCCGCGACCGCCAGTGTCGACTACACGTTCGAGCGCGTCCGCGGCCTTGGAACGATGCTATTCGGCCAGAGTGGCTTCTTCATCGACCGTTTCCGCGGCGAGACAGGCGACGGCATCGTCTGGCTGCACGGCTACGGCAATGTCTTCGAGAAGGTGCTGGCGCCCGGCGAGACCACAGACATCGAGCCAGGCGGCTGGCTGTTCAAGGACGCTTCGGTCAAGATGGATACAAGGATCGACCGTCTTTCCAGCGGCTTCTTCGGCGCCGCCATGAATTTCGTCGTCAACCGCTTCACCGGTCCTGGGCGCGTCGGCATCCAGTCGATGTATCTGCACATGCCGTCGGAAGAGTAGGTGCCGAGCCTGGTCGAACGAACGTCCGATCAGGCGGAGGGAATTTCCATATTGTCGATCAGCCGCGTCGTGCCGAGCCAGGCCGCCGCCAGCAGGCGGCCGTCACGATCCCGCTGCCAGGGCTCGAGCGTGACACTCGCGCGGGCGGCGACGTAGTCGACCTTTTGGAAACCAGCGGAGGCCAGGGCCTTCGCGGCGGCATCAATAGCGCCTGCTTCATCCGCGCCGGTTGAAAGCGCCGCCGCCGTGCGGCGCAGGATCAAATTGAGCTTGCGCGCGATGTCGAGCTCGGCTTCGCCCAGATAGGCGTTGCGCGACGACATGGCGAGGCCATGAGCATCGCGCACGGTCGGTGCGCCGACGATCTCGACGGGCAAGTCGAGATCGCGGCAGAGCTGCCTGACGACGCAGAGCTGCTGGTAATCCTTCTCGCCGAACACGGCGCAATCGGGCGCCGCCTGCAGGAAGAGCTTGGCCACCACGGTCGCGACGCCGTCGAAGAAACTCGGCCTGAAGTCGGTCTCCAGGCCGCGGGAGGGGCCGCCGACCGAGATTTTCGTGGCGAAGCCGGAGGGGTACATCTCGCTCACGTTTGGCGTGAAGGCGAGATGCGCGCCCGCATCCCGTAACCGGTCGAGATCGCGCGCCAGCTGGCGCGGGTATTTGTCGAGATCTTCCGTCGGCGTGAACTGCGTCGGGTTGACGAAGATCGAGACCACGCAGCGCTCGGCCCGTTCGAGCGCGATCCTGACCAGCGAGATATGACCGTCGTGCAGCGCGCCCATGGTCGGCACCATGGCCACCTTGAGGCCGGCCTGCCGCCAGTCCCGGACCTGCGCGCGAAGGGCGGTGACGCTGTCGACGACGATCGGCGCGTTCATGTCTTGTCCTTGCCGGATGCAGTCGTGAAGACGTGGTCGGGGCCGGGGAAGGCGCGGCTCCGCACCTCGGCTGCGTAGCGCGCCGCCGCATCCGCTATCGCGCTGCGCAAGTCGGCGTATTCCTTGACGAATTTCGGCACGCGGTCGACGGTCAGGCCGACCATGTCGTCGATCACCAGGATCTGGCCGTCGCAGTCGGCGCTGGCGCCGATGCCGATGGTCGGTATCGAAATGTGATGGGTAAGCTTCGCGGCCACGGCCTCCATCGTGCCTTCGATGACGACCGAAAAGGCGCCGGCCTGTTCCACCGCCTCGGCATCGCTGAGCAGCGCGGCGATATTGTCCTCCGTCCGGCCCTTGATCTTGTAGCCGCCGTCCTTCTCCACCGATTGCGGTTGCAGGCCGATGTGGCCCATGACCGGTATTCCCTCGGCGGCGATCGCGGCGATCCGGGAGGCCATGTCGACGCCGCCTTCGAGCTTCACGGCCTGGCAGCCTGTTTCCCCGACGATCCGCCTTGCCGACACCGCGGCCTGCGCCGGCGAGGCCTCATAGCTGCCCGCCGGCATGTCGACCACGACGCAGGCCTTGGCCGAGCCGCGCATCACGGCCTGGCCGTGCGCGATCATCATCTCCAGCGTGGCGCCGAGCGTTGTGGTGTGGCCATGCAGGACCATGGCGACGCTGTCGCCGACCAGCAGCAGATCGACATGGGGATCGAGCAGGCGGGCGACGGGATAGGTGTAGGCGGTAAGGCAGACGATCGGCACGCCGCCTTTGCGGCGGCGAATGTCTTCGGCGCTGATCCGGCTGTCGGCGGACGGATCCCGGGTCAATCGTCACCTCCCTCAAGGCGCGCCCGAAACGGGCGGGCCGAGCTTTAGAAAGACAGGCGGCGCTTGGCAAGCCGCGTTGCCGCCGGCGGCACAACTGCATCGATTTAATGCATGTCGCCCATAAGCGCGGAGCGGTTCTGGGACGACGACATGCTTCAAGAAGGACGCACGAAGCATTTACGTCGGGACATGGCAAAACCCTTGCCTTCGCGGTGGCGTGACGCCATAAGCAGGGAAAAGGCGCAGCCGCTGCCGCCGTGAGGATGTGGATGAAAACTTTCCTGCTGCAGTTTTTCACTTGGTGGAACAGCCAGACGCTCGGCACGCGCTTCCACACCTGGCGCTTCGGCAAGAGGGTCGGCGAGGACGAAGCCGGCAATGTCTACTATGAGGGCGGCATCGATTCGGAAGGTCGCACCCGCCGCTGGGTCATCTACCGCGATTATTCGGAAGCCTCGAAGATCCCGCCGGGCTGGCATGGCTGGATCCATCATCGCGTCGATACACCTCCACCGAGCGAGAGCTACAAGGCTCGCGACTGGCAGAAGGAGCATCGGCCGAACCTGACCGGAACGCCCGGCGCCTATCGTCCGCAGGGTTCCATCCTGACCAACCAGCATCGCCCGCAGGTGACTGGCGACTACGACGCCTGGACGCCGGGGTCGTAATCCCTCGGATCGTAATCCAAGACGCCGCTTCGGTCCTTTATCGCCACAATTGGCATTTAGCTGCTTGCTGACTGCGCAGCCATGACTAGCCTTGGGCGTTGAGAGAATCACCCGGGCGCAACCACCGGTATTTTGCATGAGCTCTTTCGGCCATACCTCAAAGGCGCTGATCGCGGCGACGTCCATTCTGGTTGCCTCGACGGCGGCCTTCGCCGCCGCGCAGGCGCCGGCCGCGGCACCCGCGGCCTCCGACCGCGTCACCAATGCGGTGGCCGAGTTCGCCGGCATCGACAAGATCACCGGCCGCATCATCACCTTCGACGTCTATATCGACGAAACCGTGCAGTTCGGCGCTTTGCAGGTGACGCCGCGCGTCTGCTATTCGCGGCCGGATACGGAGCAGCCGAAGACCGATTCCTTCGTCGAGGTCGACGAGATCACGCTCGACCGCAAGATCCGCCGCATCTTCACCGGCTGGATGTTTGCCGAAAGCCCGGGCCTCAACGCCGTCGAGCACGCCGTCTATGACGTCTGGCTCAAGGGTTGCAAGCAGAAGTCGGACGTGCCGCCGCCGACCGCGGCCAAGGCCGACACGGCCAAGCCGAAGACCGAAGCCGCCAAGCCCAAGGCTCCGGCGCAACCGGCCGACGCCGCATCCGAGCCGGCTGACGCGGCGCCGGCCCCGGACGATACCACCGACACGAACTGATCTCGGAACCTGCCCGCCCTTTGGCCGTTCAAATCGGCAAGGCGAGGAGGATTCCGCGATGACTGTCACGAAAACAATCACCGCCAACAAGCAGGAGCTTCTCGATATCGAGAAGGGCTTTTGGTCAGGCGATTCCGCCTACTATGAAGCCAATGCCGATGTGGAGTGCCTGGTGGCGTTCCCGCAGATGGCGCAGGCGATGACCAATGCCGATCTCGCAAAGACCGCCACCCAGCCCAACAAATGGCGCGACCTGGACATCAAGTTGAAGGGCATGGTCGAGCCTGGCAGCGACATCGTCATGCTGACCTACGAGGCGCGCGCGACGCGCGAGAACGGCGAACCCTATGTTGCTTTGGTCAGCACCGGCTATGTCCATCGCGCCGACGGCTGGAAGATGATGTTCCATGCGCAGACGCCGATCGAGGCGGCAGAGCGAACTCAAGGATAAAAGACGGCCTCGCCCTTCAGCGCTTCGGCGAGCAGCTTCTCATACTGGCCGCGCGGCACGTCGACGGCGCCGAAGCGCTTCAAATGCTCGGTGGTGAACTGCGTGTCGAGCAGCGCGAAGCCGCGCGCCTTCAGCCGCTCGACGAGATGGTAGAGGCAAGTCTTTGAAGCGTCGGTCTCCCTGGCGAACATGCTTTCGCCGAAGAACACGCGTCCGAGCGAGACACCGTAGAGGCCGCCGACCAGGCGGTCCTCGCGCCACGCCTCGACCGAATGGCAGTGGCCCAATCGATAGAGATCGACATAGGCTTCGCGGATCGGCGCATTGATCCAGGTCGAGCGGCGCTCCTCGCGCCTTTCGGCGCAGCCGTCGATCGTCGCCTCGAAATCGAAGTCGTAGCGGATCTCGAACGGATGCTTGCGGATCGTCTTCTTCAGGCTGCGCGGCGTGTGGAACCGGTCCAGCGGAATGATGCCGCGCGTTTCCGGCCGCACCCAGAACACTTCGGGGTCGTTGGCGCTCTCGGCCATCGGGAAGACACCAGAGGCATAGGCCCTGAGCAGCAGGTCGGTCGGAATGCGATAGCCTGGCGCGTAGGGGCGGGTCATCGCATCCCCGTGCTATTCACCCTTGGCCAGGTATTTTTCCAGCCAGTGGATGTCGTAGTCGCCATTGGCGATGTCGGGATTGCCGACAAGGTCGCGGAACAGCGGCAGCGTCGTCTTGATGCCGTCGACGACGAATTCGTCGAGCGCTCGGCGCAGCCGCATCATGCATTCGACGCGGTTGCGGCCATGCACGATCAGCTTGCCGATCAGACTATCGTAATAGGGCGGGATTTTGTAGCCGGAATAAACGCCGGAATCGACGCGGATGCCGAGGCCGCCGGGCGTATGGAAATGCGTGATCGTGCCGGGCGAGGGCGTGAAGGTGCGCGGATCCTCGGCGTTGATGCGGCACTCGATGGCATGGCCGTTGAACTTGATGTCTTCCTGCCTGACCGACAGCCCGCCGCCCGAGGCGACGCGGATCTGCTCGTGCACGAGGTCGATGCCGGTGATCGCTTCGGTGACCGGATGCTCGACCTGAAGACGCGTGTTCATCTCGATGAAATAGAACTCGCCATTTTCGTAGAGGAACTCGATCGTGCCGGCGCCCGAATAGCCGAGATCGGCAATCGCCTTGGCGCAGATGCCGCCGATGCGCGAACGCTCCTCGGCATTGAGCGCCGGCGAATTGGCTTCCTCCCAGACTTTCTGGTGGCGCCGCTGCAGCGAGCAGTCGCGCTCGCCGAAATGCACGCCACGGCCGGCGCCGTCGCCGAACACCTGCACCTCGATATGGCGCGGCTTCTCCAGGTATTTCTCGATATAGACGGCGTCGTCGCCGAAGGCGGCACCCGCTTCCGACTTGGCCGTCTGCAGCGCGACTTCGAGGTCGGCTTCGCTATGCGCCACCTTCATGCCGCGGCCGCCGCCGCCGGCGGAGGCCTTGATGATCACCGGATAGCCGATCTCGGCGGCGACGCGCTTGGCTTCCTTCTCGTCGCTGATCGCGCCGTCGGATCCAGGCACGACCGGGATGCCGAGACGCTTTGCCGTGCGCTTGGCCTCGATCTTGTCGCCCATGATGCGGATATGGTCGCCCGACGGGCCGATGAAGGTGATGTTGTGAGCCGCCAGGATGTCGGCGAACTTGGCATTCTCCGACAGGAAGCCGTAGCCCGGATGCACGGCGTCGGCGCCGGTGATCTCGCAGGCGGCGACGATCTGGTGGATGTTGAGATAGCTTTCGCGCGAGGGCGGCGGGCCGATGCAGACGCTCTCGTCGGCAAGCCGAACATGCATGGCGTCGGAATCCGCGGTCGAGTGGACCACCACCGTCTGGATGCCGAGCTCCTTGCAGGCGCGCAACACGCGGAGCGCGATTTCGCCGCGATTGGCGATGAGGATCTTCTGGAACATCTCTTGGTTGTTCCCAGCTCTACTCAAGGACCACCAGCGGCATGCCGTATTCGACCGGCTGGGCATCCTCGATGAGGATCGCCGTCACCGTGCCGGCGCGCGGCGAGGGGATCTGGTTCATCGTCTTCATCGCTTCGATGATGAGCAGCGTCTGGCCTTCCTTGACCTTCTGGCCGACTTCGATGAACGCCTTGGCGTCGGGCGAGGGTGCCAGATAGGCGGTGCCGACCATCGGCGAGGGCACTGCGTTCTTGGACACATCGGCGGCTGCGGCTGCCGTTGCGGGCTGAGTCGCTGCCGCGGCAACAGGAGCAACCGCGGCAAGCGGCGCGGCGACGGCGTGGACGGCCTGCGTTTGGCGCGAGACGCGCACCTTGAGGTCGCCGAGTTCGACCTCGATCTCGGTCAGATTGGTGTCGTTCAGAATGCCCGCCAGATCGCGGATCAGCTGCTGGTCAACACCGGTCTTTTTTATCGACATTTTCGAGCCTTCTGTTTGGGGGCCGGTCACAGGCGAGCCGCCAGTGCCTGCAGCGCGAGGGTGTAGCCGAGCGGCCCGAACCCGCAGATCATGCCGACAGCGACCGGCGCGACCATGGAGACGTGGCGGAAGGGCTCCCGCGCGTGGATGTTGGAAAGATGGACTTCCGCGACGGGCAGCGGTGCTGCGGCGCGGATGGCGTCGTGGATGGCGATCGATGTGTGGCTGTAGGCGCCGGGATTGATGACGATGCCTGCCGCCTTCTCGCTGGCTTCCTGGATCCAGTCGACCAGATCGCCTTCATGGTTGGATTGGCGAAAATCGATCTCGAGCCCGAGCGCGGCGCCGGCCGCCTTGCAGTCCTCGGCGATGGCCGCAAGCGTCTTGCCGCCATAGATCCCCGGTTCGCGCTTGCCGAGCGCATTGAGATTGGGTCCGTTGAGGACGAAAATCGTTTTCAATATGCCGACCTTGTTCTACGCCGACCCCAAGCCGGCGCACTGCGCCTCTATAATGGGCATAGCCGCCCGCGAAAAGAGCGCAAGTGCGTTCTTTCGCTGTCCACAGCGGCCGGCTTTTGCACCGCGCGCGTCTAGAGCGCGCTCTTTGCCTCTTCGATCTTTTCCGCCAGAACCTGCTGGCCGAGCGCTCCGAAGATCACCTCGTTGCCAACCACATAGGACGGCGTGCCGGTGATCGACAATTTCGTCGCAAGGTCATAGGTGCGCGAAAGCGTTTCGGCGATGCGCGGATCCTTCATCTTCTCGCGCAGCGCTGCCTCGTCGGCGCCGAGCGAAAGCGCAACTTTCATGGCGGTCGCTTCGGTGGCGCGGCCCTGGCCGCCGAGCAGCGCGGTGTGGAATTCGCCGTATTTTTCCGGGTGCATCAGGTGGAACGCCATGGAGACGACGCTGGCCTTCTGCGAATCCGGGCTGAGGATCGGGAATTCCTTGAGCACGAAGCGCAGGTCCGGGTCGGACTTGGTCAGCACCTGCATGTCCTCGATGGCGCGTTTGCAGAAGCCGCAATTGTAATCGTAGAACTCGACGATCGTGATCTTGCCCTTCGGATTGCCGACGACGCCGTCGAAGGTGGAGTTGAAGATCTCGTCCTTGGAGTCCTTGATCACGCCAAGTGCTGCGAGCCGCTGCTCTTCCTTCTGCTTGGCCTCGAGCGCGTCCTGCACCTCGAGCAGAACCTCCGGGTTCTTCAAGAGGTAGTCGCGGATGATGCCCTCGACCTCCTTGCGATCGATCTTGGTGTCGGCGGAGGCTTTGGTATCGGTGGAGGACGTGACCTGCGCGATTTGCACGGTGTCGGCCCTCGCGGCCTGCGGGTTTCCCGCCACGAAGCCGAAGGCCAGCATCCCGAGCGCCACAGCCAGACCGCCAGCGCTGCCAAGCAGGATTGCCTTGTTCATGATTGTCGATCCTTTTGCCTTTTCCGGTCCGCCTTGGTCGCCGCCAACGTCCGGGAGGTTCATTTGAGTTTGTTCGATGGCGTGTAGTTTATAATATCCTGCGCGCGGACCCAGCGGGGTTCGCCGCGCTTCAATTTCTGTTGAGCGCGCATGGCGAAGATCTTAGCGTTTTTGTAGTCGCCCGCATAATAGTGGCCCTCGGCGGTGGCGAGATCGGCAGCCGGAATCTCGCCGAGTTCGCCATATGCCTGCGCCAGAAAGCGATAAGCGTCGGCATTTTCCTTGTCCCGCCCAACGCCATTGTTGAGCTGGACCACTGCCTTCTGGGTCGAATCGGGCGTTCCCACCGCCATCAGCGCCTGGCCGAGCGAGACCAGCAGCAGGCCGGAGCGCGCTGGATCGAGGCTGACCGCCTTGGCGTAGGCGTCCGCCGCATCCTTCGACTTGTTGGCCTTCATCAGGATATCGCCGCGCAATTCATGGAAATAGGGGTTCTTCGGTTGTTCCTTGATCAGCGCCGCCGTCTTGGTGAGCGCCGCGCCCGGACTGCCGAAGAGATAGGTCTGCTGCGCATCGCCATAGCGCGAGGCAAGGCTGGCCGGGTTCTTGCGCATCAGCCGCGCGACGGCTGCCTGGCCCTGCATATAGGCGGCGATCTTGATGCGCATCATGTCGTGCCGCTGCTGCAGCGACGGCGGGTCGACAACGTTGACGAACGGGCTCTGCTTGACGAGCACTTCCAGGTTGGCGATGCGTTCCTGCGGCATCGGATGGCTGATCCGATAGGGGTCGACATGGGTGCCGGCGAGCGAGAGCGCGCTCTGGAAGCGGCCGAAGGTCTTCAGCATGCCCATGCCGGATTGGCCGGTGGCGTTGAGATAGGTGATCGCCGAACGGTCGGCGGTGATTTCTTCGGTACGCCGATAGGCGAGAATCGAGCGTTGCGCCATCTCGCCGCCGCCGGCGGCGACGCCCATGCCGGCGCCGGCAAGGCCGCGGCTGTTGGTGGTGGCGCCGGCCACCATGGCGCCGGCGCCGAGCAGCGTGGCCATGATGGCCATGGTCTTGGCGCGGTCGAGCTGGTCGCGCAATTTCTGCTGGTGGCCGCCGGCGATATGGCCGGCCTCGTGCGCGATGACGCCAATGATCTCGTTCGGCGTTTCGGCGGTCACCAGCGCGCCGGTGTTGATGAACAGTCGCCGCCCGGTGACGAAGGCGTTGAAGCTCTGGTCGTTGACCAGAACGATGTCGATGCCGTCATTGGCAAGCCCCGCCGCCTCGAAGATCGGCCGGGCATAGTCGCGCACCAAGGCCTCGATCTCGGCGTCGCGCACCACCGGCACGCCTTGCGCGAAGGCGCTGACCGAGCTCGACACGGCGACCGCGGCGGCAAGCAGAAGCGTCGCGAAGTCGCGCGCGGTTCGGCTGAGGGAGGTCGATTCGCCAATCGATGGTCGGGGTCGGCTCAACATAAGGTCCACTGGTAGACGAGCGGGCGAAAGATGAAAAGTCGGCACCGGTAACTTCCTGCGCGCTTGTGATCCCCACATCAATCGGGCATTTGTGCGGCGCTGCCCTCGAACCGGGGCAGTTCAAGGGCGATCCAGGACGGCTTCCGCCCAGGAATTTCGCCGGATAATGGCAGTTGGAAGAGGTCAAATGGTCGTTTCGCTTTCACGCCGAGGGGAAGTCGAGCCCTTCCACGCCATGGACATCCTGGCTGAAGCCAACCGGCTGAAGGCCACCGGAGTGCCCGTGGTGTCGATGGCCGTCGGCCAGCCATCGGATCCCGCGCCGGTCGGCGTCCGCGAGGCGGCGGCCGCGGCCCTGCGGCATGGCCGCATCGGCTACACCGACGCCTTGGGTCTCGCCGATCTGCGCAAGGCGATCGCGGCGCATTATGGCGAGCACTATGGGATCGACGTCGCGCCGTCGCGCATTGCCGTCACGACCGGCTCGTCCGCCGCCTTCAACCTCGCTTTCCTGGCCATGTTCGATCCGGGCGACCGCGTCGCCATCGCCGCGCCCGGCTATCCAGCCTACCGCAACATCATGGCCGCGCTCGGCATCGAGATCGTCGAAATCGAACTCGGCGCGGATGCCTATCTGCATGCCGAGCACCTCAAGGCCGCGCATCGCGACAAGCCGCTGAAGGGCGTGCTGTTCGCCAGCCCCGCCAATCCGACCGGCGCGGTCATTCCGGCGGATGAACTTGCGGCGCTGGTGAAGACGGCCGAGGAACTCGGCATCGCCGTGATCTCGGACGAAATCTATCACCGGCTGGCCTACGCGGCGCCCGATGTCACCGCGCTGGCGCACGGCGCCGGTGTCACCGTGATCAATTCCTTCTCGAAATATTATTGCATGACCGGCTGGCGCATCGGCTGGATGGTGTTGCCGGAAGAGCTGGTGCGGCCGATCGAGCGTGTCGCCCAGAGCTTCTATATCTCGCCGCCTGAACTGTCGCAGGTCGCGGCGATCGAAGCCTTCAAGGCGACCGAAGAGCTGGAGAAGGTCAAGGCGCGCTATGCCTGGAACCGCGACCTTCTGATGAAGCGCCTGCCGGAACTCGGCTTCGCGCTCGCCGCGCCGATGGACGGCGCCTTCTATGCGTTCTGCGATGTCACCCGCCACACCAACGACAGTATGGCTTTTGCGCGCAAGATGCTGGCCGAGGCGCATATCGCGGCGACGCCCGGCCGTGATTTCGACCCGCTGCAGGGCCACCGCACCATGCGCTTTTCCTATGCCGGCAGCCATGACGAGATGGTCGAGGCGCTGGCGCGCATCGAACGCTGGCTGAAATAGAAGCCATGCCGGAACTCGAGCAGGCACTGGCCGAAGTGGCCGCCGAAATGGCGCAGCGTACCGATCGCGGCGAGGTGGCGACCTACATCCCGCAGCTCGGCAAGGTCGATCCGAAGAAATTCGGCATCGCCGCCGTGACCAATGACGGCCGCGTCATGCTTGCCGGCGATGCCGATCAGCCCTTTTCGATCCAGAGCGTCTCGAAAGTCTTCACGCTCACGCTGGCGCTTGGCAAGGTCGGCGATGCGCTGTGGCATCGCGTCGGCCGCGAGCCGTCCGGTAATCCGTTCAACTCGATCGTCCAGCTCGAACACGAGAACGGCATCCCGCGCAATCCGTTCATCAATGCCGGCGCCATCGTCGTCTCCGACGTCCTGCTCGCCGGCCATCAGCCGCGCGAGGCGATAGGCGAAATCCTGCGCTTCATCCAGTTCCTCGCCGATGACGAGACGATCATCATCGACCGCGAGGTCGCGGCATCCGAGCGCGCCACCGGCTACCGCAATTTCGCCCTGGCCAACTACATGAAATCCTTCGGCAATCTCCATCACGAACCGGAGCTGGCGCTGGGTGTCTATTTCCACCATTGCGCGATTGCGGTGAGTTGCCGCCAGCTTGCCATGGCCGGCCGGTTTCTGGCCAATAGCGGCAGGAACCCGGCGACCGGGCATTCGGTCGTCTCGGCCGAACGGGCACGCCGCATCGGCGCGCTGATGCTGACCTGCGGCCACTATGACGGTTCCGGCGACTTTGCCTTCCGCGTCGGTATCCCCGGCAAAAGCGGGGTCGGCGGCGGCATTCTCGGCATCGTGCCAGGGGTTGCTTCGCTGGCGGTGTGGTCGCCCGGACTCAACGAGAACGGCAACTCCAAACTCGGCTCAATCGCCATGGAGAAGCTCGCCCGGATGATGAACTGGTCGATCTTCGCGCCGTAAAGCAGCAAAGTGCTGGCGGTTTTCCACCCGGAACTGCGCTAAAAGGGCTGTGGCGAAATGAAAAATCCCGCGCCGGGTGCGGCGCGGGATTCTTTCGAAAGATCAGCCTAACAACCTGAAAGGCTTAGAAAAAGCCTTTGCGCTGCCACCAGCCGCCGCGCTTCGGCTTGTCCTCGGCCTTGGCTTCGTCGCTTACATTCGACGACACGACGGGAACAACCGGCGCGTCGACTGACTGTGGCTTGCGCCGCGTCGGGTGGGCGCCGGCGGCAGGCTCCGCCTCGGATGCCGCAGCTGCCACGGGCTCCGGCTCGGCAGCCACGGGCGCGACCTGGGCCTCGGCCACAGGTTCGGACACCGTCTCGGCCGCGGCTTCCTCGGCCACCTTCTTAGCCCTCGAACGGCGGGGCTTCTTCGGCTTTTCGATCGCCTCGGCATCGTCATTAGCCGCCGCCGGAGCGGCAGGTTCTTCCGCAGGAGCGGCTATTGCCGGCTCGCTTACGGCGTCCTGGCCTTCAACCGACTCACCCTCGATATCGCCAACAGTTTCGCCGGCAACGGCGTCTGAAGCTTCGTCCTCACGGCGGTTGCGCTTGCCGCCGCGCTTCCCGCGCCGGCGCTTCTTTCCGGAACCGTCGTCGGCAGCGGCCGCCACGGCCTCGTCGCCGGCGGTCACCTCCTCGGTGGTCTCTTCCGTTGCATCATCATCGGCTTCGCCGGCTTCCATCGGCGCCGCCGCGGCGTCCCCGTTGTGCTCGCGGTCGCGATCCCTGCCGCCGCGCCGCCGCCGACGCTTGCGACGCTTGCGATCACGGCCTTCGCCATCCTCGGATCGCTGCTGATGCTGGCCCTGCTGCGCGTGGCGCGGCTGTTCAGCCTGGACCGAGACTTCCTCTTCATCTTCCTCGACGACGATCTCGTCCTCGGGCTCTTCCGGCTCGACATAGGCCGGCAGGCTGCGCACCTCGACAAAGCCTTCCGGCTTCTCGGCAACAGCGCCGCGGAAGATCGCGTAGTGCTGAGTGCCGAGCGTCTCGTCAGCCTCGATCGTGATCGTCAGGCCGAAGCGGGCTTCGAGCTCCAGCAGGTTGGCGCGCTTGTGGTTGAGCACATAGAGCGCGGTCGCCGCCGGTGTGCGCACGATGATGTGGCTGCGCGAATCCTTGAGCAGGAATTCCTCGATCGCCCGCACGACCATCAGCGCCACGGAGGAATCGGAGCGCACATGGCCCGTGCCGCCGCAATGCGGGCAAGGCTTCATGGTCGATTCCAGCACGCTGGCGCGAATGCGCTGGCGCGACATTTCCATCAGGCCGAAGTGTGAGATGCGGCCGACCTGTATACGGGCGCGGTCGTTCTTGAGGTGATCCTTCAGCCGCTTCTCGACGGAGCGGTTGTTGCGGTTCTCCTCCATGTCGATGAAGTCGATGACGATCAGGCCGGCAAGGTCGCGCAACCGCAACTGCCGCGCGACTTCCTCTGCCGCTTCCAGATTGGTGTGGAGCGCGGTCTCCTCGATCGAATGCTCCTTGGTGGAGCGGCCGGAGTTGACGTCGATCGAAACCAGCGCCTCGGTCTGGTTGATGATGATGTAGCCACCGCTCTTCAGCGTCACCTGCGGCTGCAGCATGCGATCGAGCTGCGCCTCGATGCCGTTGCGCACGAAGATCGGCGTGGTGTCGCGGAATGGCTGAACCACCTTGGCGTGGCTCGGCATCAGCATGCGCATGAAATCCTTGGCCTCGCGGTAGCCATCTTCGCCGGAGACAAGGATCTCGTCGATGTCCTTGTTGTAGAGGTCGCGCACCGAACGCTTGATCAGGCTGCCTTCCTCATAGACCAGGGCAGGGGCCGAGGACTGCAGCGTCAGGTTGCGGACGTTCTCCCAAAGCCGCATCAGATATTCGTAGTCGCGCTTGATCTCCGCCTTGGTGCGGCTTTCGCCGGCGGTGCGCAGGATGACGCCCATGCCCTGCGGCACGTCGAGATCGGTCACGACCTCCTTCAGCCGCTTGCGGTCCTGGGCGTTGGTGATCTTGCGCGAGATGCCGCCGCCGCGCGCCGTGTTCGGCATCAGCACCGAATAGCGGCCGGCAAGCGACAGATAGGTGGTGAGCGCCGCGCCCTTGTTGCCGCGCTCTTCCTTGACCACCTGCACCAAAAGGATCTGGCGGCGCTTGATGACTTCCTGGATCTTGTACTGGCGACGCACCGGCTTGCGGCGGTTGCGGATTTCCTCGAGCGCGTCCTCGGCGCCGACCGATTCGACCTCGTGCTCGTCCGAGTGCGAGGCCGAGACGTCCTCCAGCATGCCGCGATCATTGTCGCTGGCGGCGGCTTCGCCGCTCTGCTCGGGCTGATCCGCCTGCGGGACCGCCTCGGAAATCACATCTGCTTCGATGCTGGCGGCAATCGAGGTCGGGCCACCTTCGGATGGCTTGCCATCCTCATCGTCCGTGGCGTCATCTCCGCCAGCTTCGCCGGCGGATTCTTCAGCCGCTTCCGATACGGCCTCGATGGCCTCGGAGACTGCTCCGGCATTTTCTGCCGGGGTATCGGCGGTCTCGCCGCCGGCTTCCTCGCCCCTGACAACCTCAGCGGCGGTTTCGTCAGCTATAGCCTCGACCGTGCTTTCCTCGTTCTCCGAGGAAGCGTGCTTGTGCTCGCCGCGGTCGCGGTTCTTGCCGCCGCGCCGGCGGTTGCGCCGGCCGCCGCGATCGCGCGCCTGCTGCTCTTCGCCGTTCTCGGCCTCCTCGTCGTCTTCGTCTTCGGCCTCCTGCGCTTCGGCGCGCAGCAGGGCCTGACGGTCGGCGACCGGGATCTGGTAATAATCGGGATGAATTTCACTGAAGGCGAGAAAACCGTGACGGTTGCCGCCATATTCGACAAAGGCTGCCTGGAGGGAAGGTTCGACGCGGGTTACGCGGGCGAGGTAGATGTTTCCTTTGAGCTGCTTTTTGTCCTGGGATTCAAAGTCGAATTCTTCGATGCGGTTACCGCGAACGACAACAACGCGTGTTTCCTCCGGGTGGGAGGCGTCTATCAGCATCTTGTTGGGCATTATTTTGTTTCCTGCCGGCAGCCGACAGCCGCAGCTGGCGTGGCAATGCCCGCCGCTGTGCGCCTGTATCTGTGTGCATGCCGGATAATTGAACGTCCGCCGGCCGCCGCTTGAGCGCAATGGCGGTGCCGCCCGCAGCCATTATGGCGCGGTTCGATGCGGACCTTTCCATGATTGCGCTTGAAGCCATCGGCACCCAGCAGAACCTTTTGAACCAAAGCCCGGGCGGAGCCGGACCAGCTTGTTTGCTCATAAAGAGCCGGCACGGGACCAACCCGGCCGTTTTCCTCACGCAAGCGATTCCCCGCCACGAGGGCACACCTGCGAAAATCGTCGCGACCACCCGAGCCTGGAAGGGTAAAGGAGCCGCCTTTGCATCCAACCTTTGGCAGGAAACTGCTGAGGCGAGCGGTTCCAGGATTGCAGTGATCCAACGTCGCTTTTATGATTTGGCGGGATGGAAGGCAACCCCGATTTCGGATGCCGGCAAAAAGCGCTTCCCCCCGGGAAGGTGCCTTCTTCCCGCTCCATGAAAGGCTTGGTTAACCTTCTCTGAATACCAATCGTTAATCGAGTTGGCGGCCTGACAGGCACTCTGCGAGAAAACCGGGCGCAATGCGTCAAATCGGGAGCGACGAATAAGAGATGGGACCGGCGGGCGCCGCAGACAAGAGGGGTGGGGCCGCTGGGCATTTCGTGCGCGTGGCCTGGACTGCCTTGCTGCTGGCACTGTTGTTCTGCCTTACAGCCGCCGCGCGTGCCGACACCCTGCTTGGCGCGACCGGCTACAAGATGGCCGGCGACGCCACAAAGATGCGCATCGTCGTGAATTTCGACCGCGAGCCGGACGTCAAATGGTTCCTGCTGCGCGGCCCCAATCGCCTCGTCGTCGATCTGCCGCGCACGCGATTCGGGCTCGACGCCAAGGATGTGAAGCCGCGCGGCCTTGTACGGGCCGTTCGCTACGGCGATCAGGGACATGGCTCGCGCCTGATCCTCACCGGCAAGGGCCCTTTCGCCGTCGACAAGATCGACGTGCTCAAGAACGACGACGGCAGCGGCTATCGCATCGCCATCGATATGTCGGCTGCCTCCGAGCGGGAGTTCGACGAAGCTCTCGCCAACCAGTCGCTGACGACCGGTTCGACGGTTTCGACCGAAAAGGGCGAGCGGGTGGGTACCGGACCGGTCTCGGCGCCCGGCCATCGCTTCACGGTGGTTATCGATCCCGGCCATGGCGGCGTCGATGGTGGCGCCGAAAGCTCCGCCGGCACGGTCGAGAAGGACGTCACGCTCGCTTTTGCCAAGGAACTGCGCGACAAGCTGGCCGCGGTCGGCAAATACGATGTCTACATGACACGCGACAACGACGTGTACCTGGCGCTGGACGAGCGCGTGCGCATCGCGCGCCAGCACGAGGCTGACCTCCTGATTTCCATCCATGCCGATACGATCGCCGTCAAAGGCCTTCGCGGCGCCACGGTCTACACGCTCTCGGACAAGGCTTCCGATCCGGAGGCCCAGGCGCTCGCGGATCGCGAGAACCTGTCCGACCAGTTCGCCGGAATGAAGATCGAGGACGACAACAAGGAAGTCACCGACATCCTGATCGACCTGATCCGCCGTGAAACGCATGGTTTCTCGATGAGCTTCGCCCATACGCTGGTCGGTCAGCTGTCGACCAGCGTCGGCCTGATCAACAATCCGCAGCGCTCGGCCGGCTTCAGGGTGCTCAGGGCCCCGGACGTGCCGTCCGTCCTGGTCGAACTCGGCTACCTCTCCAACGTCAAGGACGAGGCGCAGCTGCTGAACGCTGACTGGCGCGGCAAGGCGGCGCAAAGCATAACCAACGCGGTTGCCCTGTTTGCCGCCGCCAAGACCGGAACCGCGACGGGTGGCTGACCCCGCCGCCCACGACCGCCGGACGTCTACAACCACAAGCAGCGTTGCATGACGACAACACCCGGCGTTATTATTCGCCAACCGAGTCCTCAAATTTCGCGCTGCCGTATTTTGTCCACATGGTCGCGACATGGGTTTTTCGATTGCGGATTGGGACCGCCCCTGGAAGCTTGCGCGACTGTCGGCTTCGTCTAGGAAATTCCCGAACCTCGGACTGGAGCGGGCATGATTCGTCTCATCGGCTATTTCTTTGGCATCGGCACGACGCTGGCGCTGCTGGTGGCGGCCGGTCTTGCCATCTACATCAGCCATCTGACGAAGGACCTGCCCGACTACGAGGTTCTGGCCAAATACGAACCGCCGGTGACGACGCGCATCCATGCCTCCGACGGCGCGTTGATGGCTGAATATGCGCGCGAGCGGCGTCTCTATCTGCCGATCCAGGCCATCCCGGACCGCGTCAAGGCCGCCTTCATGTCGGCCGAGGACAAGAACTTCTACAACCATCCGGGCATCGACATCACCGGTCTTGGCCGCGCCATCATCGTCAATCTGCAGAATTTCGGTTCCGGCCGGCGGCAGGTCGGCGCCTCGACGATCACCCAGCAGGTGGCCAAGAACTTCCTGCTCTCTTCCGATCAGACCTATGAGCGCAAGATCAAGGAGATGATCCTGGCCTTCCGCATCGAGCAGGCCTATTCGAAGGACCGCATCCTCGAGCTCTATCTCAACGAAATCTTCTTCGGCTTCGGCGCCTATGGCGTCGCGGGCGCCGCGCTCACCTATTTCGACAAATCGGTCAACGAGCTGACGGTCGCCGAGGCGGCTTATCTCGCCTCGTTGCCGAAGGGCCCGAACAACTATCACCCCTTCAAGCACGCCGACCGTGCCCTGGAGCGCCGCAACTGGGTCATCGACCAGATGGTCGAGAACGGCTACGTCACCCGCGAGGAGGGCGACAAGGCCAAGGCCGAACCGCTCGGCGTAACGCCGCGCCGCAACGGCTCCTATCTGTTTGCCGGCGAGTACTTCACCGAGGAAGTCCGCCGCCAGATCATCGCGCGCTACGGCGAGAATGCGCTTTACGAGGGCGGCCTGTCGGTGCGCACCACGCTCGATCCCAAAATCCAGCTTATCGCCCGTAAGGCGATGCAGAACGGCCTGCTCAAATACGACATGCTGCGCGGCTATCGCGGTCCGGTGACGCATATCGACGTTTCCGGCGACTGGGGCGTGCCGCTCGGCAATGTGAAGGGCCTCGAGGATGTGCCGGAATGGACGCTGGCCGTCGTGCTCGACAGCTCGGCAACCGGCCTGACCATCGGCATCCAGCCGACGCGGCAGATTTCCGGCGATCTGGTCAAGGAACGCGTCCAGGGCACCGTCAGCAAGGAGGACATGGGCTTCGCCATGCGCCACTTCGTCAACGGCAAGTCCGTCAGGGCGAAGTCTCCGGCGGAAGTGCTGGAGCCCGGCGATGTGGTCTTCGTGCAGAAGAATGACGGCTCCGACAACACCTACATGCTGCGCCAGGTGCCGGAGGTCGAGGGCGGCCTCGTCGCCATGGATCCGCACACCGGCCGCGTGCTCGCCATGGTCGGCGGCTTCTCCTACGCGCAGTCGGAATTCAACCGCGCCACCCAGGCGATGCGCCAGCCCGGTTCCTCGTTCAAGCCGATCGTCTATTCGGCGGCGCTCGACAATGGCTATACGCCGGCCTCGGTGATCATGGACGGCCCGATCACCATCCAGAGCGGCAACACCACCTGGACGCCGAAGAACTATGACGGCACGGTCGCCGGCCCGGCCACCTTGCGCTCTGGCATCGAGAAGTCGCGCAATCTGATGACCGTGCGGCTGGCCAACGACATGGGCATGAAGCTGGTCGTGGAATATGCCGAGCGCTTCGGCGTTTACGATCATCTGGCGCCCTATCTGCCGATGGCGCTGGGCTCCGGCGAGACGACCGTCATGCGCATGGTCTCGGCCTATTCGATCATGGCCAATGGCGGCAAATCGATCAAACCGTCGCTGATCGACCGCATCCAGGACCGCTACGGCAAGACGGTGTTCAAGCAGGACGAGCGCGGCTGCGAAGGCTGCAACGCCACCGAATGGAAGAACCAGCCGGAGCCGGAGCTGGTCGACAATTCCGAGCAGGTGCTCGACCCGATGACCGCCTATCAGATCACCTCGATGATGGAGGGCGTCGTGCAGCGCGGCACCGGCGCCACCGTCGGTGAGCTCGGCCGCCACATCGCCGGCAAGACCGGCACGACCAATGACGAGAAGGACGCCTGGTTCATCGGCTTCACCCCGAACCTCGTCGTCGGCCTCTATATGGGCTACGACACGCCGCGCGGCCTTGGCCATGGCGCCACTGGCGGCGGTTTGGCAGCCCCGATCTTCAAGGACTTCATGCGCGTTGCGCTCGACGGCAAGCCGAACACCGACTTCCAGGTTCCCGATGGCATGAAGCTGATCGCAATCAACCGCAAGACCGGCATGCGTGCCGCCGAAGGCGATCCGAACACCATCATCGAGGCTTTCAAGCCTGGCACCGGTCCGGCTGACAGCTACTGGGTGATCGGCATGGGCGCGGATGGCTCGAACGGTTCCGGCGCGGGGCTGTCGCCGCAGGCCAACCAGGCCATCCAGGACGGCGGCGGCGGCCTCTATTGACGTTGCCGGATTTCGCAATGGGCCGGCAGGTTGGTGCCGGCCCATTTCGCTTTACAGGCAGCGATGCCGTGCCTATGTATCGCGCCTATTCCGAAAAGACCGAAAAGAACAGGACCGAACGAAGAGCCATGCGCGCGGAAACGCTCAACATTGTCGACGAGATCAGGCAGGCGATAACCCTGCTGAGGAGGCATCTTTGACTGGGACCAAGCTGTAAAGCGGCTTGAATACCTGAATTCGCGCGCCGAGGATTCCAGCCTCTGGAATGATCCGATCGAAGCGCAGAAGCTGATGCGGGAGCGCCAGGAGCTCGAGGACGGCATCGCCGCCGTCAAGGGGATGACGCAGGCGCTGGAAGACAATATCGGCCTGATCGAACTCGGCGAGGAAGAGGGCGACGACGGCATTATCGCGGAAGCGGAGGCGGCGCTGCGTTCGATGCAGGGCGAGGCGAAGGCCCGCCAGGTCGAGACGCTGCTCTCGGGCGAGGCCGACGCCAACGACAGCTATCTCGAAATCCATGCTGGCGCCGGCGGCACCGAGAGCCAGGACTGGGCCTCGATGCTCCTGCGCATGTACACGCGCTGGGCCGAGCGCCGCCGCTTCAAGGTCGAGATTCTGGAAATCCATGACGGCGAAGAGGCGGGCATCAAGTCCGCCACCGTGCTGATCAAGGGCCACAACGCCTATGGCTGGCTGAAGACAGAGTCCGGCGTCCATCGCCTGGTGCGCATTTCGCCTTACGACAGCAACGCGCGGCGCCACACCTCCTTCGCCAGCGTCTGGGTCTATCCGGTCATCGATGACTCGATCGAGATCAATGTTTCCGAATCCGATGTACGCATCGACACCTATCGCTCCTCGGGTTCGGGCGGCCAGCACGTCAACACCACCGACTCGGCGGTGCGCATCACCCATTTGGCGACCGGCATCGCGGTCGCCTGCCAGGCCGAGCGCTCGCAGCACAAGAACCGCGCCAAGGCATGGGAAATGCTGCGCTCGCGGCTTTACGAGGAAGAGCTGAAGAAGCGCGAGGCGGTCGCCAATGCCACCGAGGCGTCGAAGAGCGACATCGGCTGGGGCCACCAGATCCGCTCCTACGTGCTGCAGCCCTATCAGCTCGTGAAGGATCTGCGCACCGGCGTCGAAAGCACTTCGCCGTCGAGCGTGCTCGACGGCGATCTCGACGAGTTTATGGAAGCCTCGCTCTCGCATCGGATCGAGGGCGGCGCCGGCGAAGCAGTGGCGGACCTCGACTAGGGGGCCCCGCGTCGCACGAGGGAGGAGCCGGTGACGCGCAAACTTACCGGAAAATGCTTCTGCGGCGCAGTCCACTATGAGGTTGCGGACGAATTCGTTTATGCCGCCAACTGCCATTGCTCGAACTGCCGGCGCACCACGGGGTCGGCGTTCAAACCCTTCGCCGGCATCGAGCGCGAAAAGTTTCGCCTGACCGCCGGCGATGACCCGCTGCTGATCTACGGTGACGAAACTGGCCACGACGCGCATTGCGGGCGATGCGGCTCGCTCATCTATTCGTTGGTCCGCGACGGCGCCTATGTGCATATCGCCATGGGGACGCTGGTCGACGATCCGACCATACGGCCGACCGCGCACATCTTTGTTGGGTCCAAGGCGAAGTGGTTCACAATCGCCGACGGCCTGCCGCAGTATGATGGGCATGTTCCCGGCTGAACGCTTGGAACCAGCTTGAGCCGAATCCCGTTGTCCGGCACCAGTTCCGTGCGGCTAACCGGTCGTTAACCAAGCCGGCACACGATTCTGGATAGCAGGGGTTGGCGTGAAGCGCGGCTTTGCCGATGCAAGCGGATGCTTGCGCCAACCGAGGAATCAGCCCAGCCTTTGCGCTGGGAGTAAAAGCATTTATGGCCGGGTGCGGCATATCTGCGACCGACGATCCGGCCACTGGGAAGATACGTTCCGGGAACGGGCAAGCGAAAACGCTTGATGCTCGAAAGGAACGTTTCGATGTCTGCTGCCATATCAAGATCGGCCCAAGCCGTTCGACCGGCTGGCCGACTTTTGTTCTCCCTGTTCGCTGTTGGAGCCATCTCGGTGCTGGCGCCGCCGGCCATCGCGCACGACGCCCAGCCTACGGCTGTCATGCCGCAAGGCTGGAAATACCCCTTTGCCTGTTGTGCCAACTTCGATTGCAAGGAGGTGCCGCAGTCATCGATCAGCGAGCGGCCCGAAGGCTATGTCATAAAAGGCACGGGCGAGGTGGTGGCCTATAGCGACAAGCGGGTCAAGAATTCGCCCGACGGCGAATATCACTGGTGCGCGCATCAGGCCGGGCTCGACGCCGGCAAGACGATCTGCCTGTTCGTGCCGCCACCATCTTACTAGGGCTTTGGACCTGCCGCGGGAGGCAAGACCCGGGCCTCGATCCACGGCAGCAGAAGGCTGCATATCCTGCTGACAGACGGTTGTCAGGACGCTTCTTTATGTTGCCTTGCCACGGAGCAATTCCAGGTTTTCCGTTCGGAATTGCGTGAAAGAAAGCGCGTGGCGGACAATGGGAGAGGTGAGTTCATGACCATCAAGGGAAGCTGCCATTGCAAGGCGACAACCTTCGAGGTTGCCGAGGCGCCGCGGACGGTGACGCAATGCACATGCTCGTTCTGCTCGAAGCGCGGGTCGCTATGGGCGTATTATGTGCCGTCGCAATTCAAGCTCACGAGCCCGCCGCAGAACGTCTCCTTCTACCGCTGGGGCTCGAAGACCGTAAAGCATGGTTTCTGCGCCACCTGCGGCTGCGGCACCTTCACCGAAACGCCTGATTGGTCGACCGGAAAGCCGGACTTCGACAACCCGAAGATCAGCGTCAATTCGCGCCTGTTCGACGATTTCGACCTGGATAAGGTCGAGGTGGTGGTCATCGACGGCAAGAATTTGTGGTAGACGCGAAGCGGGAACGACCGCCGGACTTTGCCGGCCGCATTCCCGTTCCGTTTTTCGCCGCATTTCATGCTACAAGGCTGCGGAAGGGCTGATTTGGCGCGGCCGCAAAGGCTGCGAATTGGAGAGGGACCAATCTCATGAAGAAGACTGTGCTCGTCGCCGTGGCGACGGCTCTATTGGTGAGCGCCTGCACCACCACCGATCCGTATACCGGCGACCAGAAGATCTCCAATACGGCAGCCGGCGCCGGCCTCGGCGCGCTGGCAGGTGCCAGCCTCGGTCTGCTGGCCGGCGGCAATGACCGCCGCAACGCCCTGATCGGTGCCGGCATCGGCGCGCTCGCCGGCGGCGCGATCGGCGCGACGATGGATCAGAACGAGGCGGAGCTTCGCCGTCAGCTGCAGGGCACCGGCGTGAGCGTCACCCGCAGCGGCGACCAGATCATCCTCAACATGCCGTCCGACATCACCTTCAATGTCGACCAGGATGCGGTGAAGCCGGGCTTCTATCCGGTGCTGAATTCGGTCGCGCTGGTGCTGAAGAAATTCCGCCAGACCACGGTGGACGTTTTCGGCCACACCGATTCGACCGGCGGCGACCAGCACAATTTCGATCTGTCGCAGCGTCGCGCGCTTGCCGTCGCAAATTACCTGTCCGGCCAGGGCGTCGATCAGCGCCGCTTCGCCGTCACCGGCTTCGGCAAGACCCGCCCGATCGCATCCAATGCGACCGCCGCCGGCCGCGAGCAGAACCGCCGCGTCGAAATCCAGCTGTCGCCGCTCACCTGAGAGAAAACGGAGCGTAGAGGCGCAAAACACCATCAAGGCAAACGGCCCCGTACGGGGCCCCCGTACGGGGCCGTTTTTGTTTGAAATGGTCCAAAGATGGGATCGGAGGTCTTATGGCATTAGCTTTTTCTAATTGATACTTTTCCGGAACCCGTGAAAGGACTACCATCCTGCTGTTCCAGAGGGATGGGGTGGTCAATTGGCCGCGCAATCAACACCTGCCGCCCCGGTCTTGCACGGCCAGATCAAGGAATCTGGGAGGAATGCATGACAAGAACAGCTCGCTTGGGGCGCTGCGGCGTCCTCGCTTTGGCGTATCTTATTGGCACATCGTTCGGGGTCGCGACGGCCCGCGCCGAGGACGCCAACAAGGCCGACATCGAAGCCTTGAAGAAATCGCTGGCCAAGTATGAAGATTACACGACCGCTGTCCGCGACCTCTATTTGTCGACCGTCGGCTGCGTCCACTATAGCGGCGAGAAGATAGATGGCGCGATGTACTATCCGAAGGGCGCGATGGGTATCCATTTCGTCAACGTCCCGAGCGTCGGCAAGCCGCTCGACCCGATGAAGCCCAACGTCCTGATCTACGAGCCGACGAAGAAGGGCTTGAAGCTGGTTGGCGTGGAATGGCTGGTGCCGCTGACACCGGACACCAAGGCGGCCCCGACATTGTTCGGCCAAAAATTCATGGGGCCGATGGAAGGCCACTATCCGCTCATTCCGAGGGAGTTCGTCCACTACGACCTGCATGCATGGCTGTTCAGGGACAATCCGAACGGCATGTTCAGTCCAACGAACCCGAACGTGAAATGCAGCAAGGCCGAGTTCCCGATGCTTGAGAAGCCGACCAAGATGATGCCGGGACCGATGTAGGCATCGCCTTTGGCCGGCTTGCTTCGGGCGAAGCAGAAAAAGAAAGCGGCCCCGTTTGGGGCCGCTTTCATTCCAGGCTATGCTGGTATCGACTTCAGACCTTCGCGACGATCCGCATGAAGGCCGGCACGTCGTCGCCGAAGCCGACGGTCGCGTCGTCTTCTTCCTGACGGTGGCGGCCGGGGCGGTCGCGATGCGGACGAGCGTCACCGCGCTGCTCGTGACGGTTGCCCGGGCCCTTGCGCTCGTTCTCGGAACGGATCGCGTCCTTGCGGGCGCGGCGTTCGGCGATATCGGCCACTTCGGCGACGGGCTGTTCCTCGCGCGCGGTATCGGGCGTCTCATCGCGCTTGGCGTGACGGTCCTTCTTGCGCTCGCCGCGTTCTTTGCGATCGTCCTTGCGGTCCTCGTCCTTGCGGCCGGCGCGACGCGGGGCGCCGCGGCCGCGGCGCGGCTGCTCCTCGCCCTCGCTCTCGGTCACGGTCGACAGGTCGCCGTCATGCCACTCGATCTTGGTGCCGATCAGCCTTTCGATCGCGTCGACATATTTGGTGTCGGAGCGGGTGGCGATGGTGAAGGACTTGCCGGCGCGGCCGGCGCGGCCGGTGCGGCCGATGCGATGGACATAGTCCTCGGCATGGATCGGCACATCGTAGTTGAAGACGTGGCTGACGTCGGGAATGTCGAGACCGCGCGCGGCGACGTCCGAGGCTACGAGGTAGCGCAGCTTGCCGTCGCGGAAATTGGCGAGCATCTGCATGCGGGCGCGCTGGTCCATGTCGCCATGCAGCGCGCCGGCATCGAAATCATGCTTCAGCAGCGAGCGGAACAGCTCCGATACTTCGATCTTGCGGTTGCAGAAGATGATCGCGTTCTTCAGTTCCGCGTCTTCGGCCTTGATCAGGTTGCGCAGGGTCTCGCGCTTGTCCCATGGCTTCGCGCCGGATTTCACCAGCCGCTGCGTGATGCTGGTTGCGGTGGAGGCCGCCTTGGAAACCTCGACGCGGACCGGCGCATGCAGGAATTTCTCGGTGAGCTTGGTGATCTCCGGCGGCATCGTCGCCGAGAAGAACAGCGTCTGGCGCGTGAACGGGATCATCTCGCAGATGCGCTCGATGTCGGGAATGAAGCCCATGTCGAGCATCCGGTCGGCCTCGTCGATGACGAGAATCTCGACGCCGTTGAGAAGGAGCTTGCCGCGCTCACGGTGGTCGAGCAGGCGGCCGGGCGTAGCTATCAGCACGTCGGCGCCGCGCTCGAGCTTCTTGTCCTGCTCGTCGAATGAGACGCCGCCGATCAGTAGCGCGATGTTGAGCTTGTGGTTCTTGCCGTATTTGATGAAGTTTTCCTCGACCTGCGCGGCCAGCTCACGGGTCGGTTCGAGGATCAGCGTGCGCGGCATGCGGGCTCGCGCCCGGCCCTTTTCCAGGCGCGTCAGCATCGGCAGCACGAAGGAAGCGGTCTTGCCGGTGCCGGTTTGGGCGATACCCAGCACGTCCTTGCCGAGCAGCGCATGCGGGATGGCGCCGGCCTGGATCGGCGTCGGCTTGGTGTAGCCGGCATCGGTGACTGCGGAGAGCACCTTCGGCGACAGGCCGAGGTCTGAGAATGTCAACGCTTCTTGAGCGATCGTGGTGTCTGAGGACAAGTGTTTGTTGTCTTTGTTGGTTGGGAAAATCGCGACACAGTAGCCGCGGCAGGCGCCGCGCGCCTGCAAGATCGGTGTTGCAGTTAGGCGCAAGTCCTCGATTTGTCAACAGAAACGGACCGAAATACAGCGATTGTGAAGACGTAACCTTAATCGCGACGCTTGATCGAAACAGTATCGTTGCGCCGGCTCAGTAGCGGAACTGCTCGGCAAGGATGCGTTCGTTCCATGAATGGTTCGGATCGAACAGCAAAGTTGCCGTCGCCGTCGGCGATTCCCGCACGGTGATGGAGGCCACCGCCTTGACCTCGGTATGATCGGCCGCGGCATTCACTGGGCGCTTTTCGGCTTCCAGGATGTCGAAGCGTATGGTCGCCTTGTTGGACAGCAGCGCCCCACGCCAGCGGCGCGGTCGGAAAGGACTCACTGGCGTCAGCGCCAGAAGCGGCGCATCGAGCGGCAGGATTGGCCCATGCGCCGACAGATTGTAGGCGGTGGAGCCAGCGGGCGTCGCGATCATCACGCCGTCGCAGTTGAGTTCCTCCAGCCGCACCTGGCCATCGACGGTGATGCGGATCTTCGCCGTCTGGTAGGACTGGCGCCACAGCGCCACCTCGTTGATGGCCGGCGCCGAAACGGTTTCGCCGTCATGCGTCACCGCGACCATTTCGAGCGGCCGGATCGTCTCGGCGACGGCGGCGGCGATGCGTTCCTCGAGGCCGCCGGCGCGATATTCGTTCATCAGGAAGCCGATGGTGCCACGGTTCATGCCGTAGACCTTCTTGCCCGTGCTCATCGTGTCGCGCAGCGTCTGCAGAAGAAAGCCGTCGCCGCCCAGCGCAATGATGATCTCGGCCTCCGCGACAGGCACCTGCCCATAGCGCGCCGACAGGCTTTCCAGCGCCGCGCGGGCGTCGTCGGTGTCGGAAGAGACGAAGGCGAAACGGCTGGCGGCTTTGCTCATGGCTCCCGGAGGGCGACCGTCTGCGGGGCCGCGCCGGCGACGGCGTAGCATGCGCCGCCCATATCTGTGAAGGGCGCTGCGCGGGCCGGCGGGTCACATCCGACAATCGCGCTTCGTGACAGCCGCGACACGAATGTGATGGCTGCTATGGTTAAGGCCAAGCTTAAACACTCGTAAAGCCGGATCGATCATGTTAGCCGACAGT
This sequence comes from Mesorhizobium sp. B3-1-8, assembly GCF_006439495.1. Taxonomy (NCBI): domain Bacteria; kingdom Pseudomonadati; phylum Pseudomonadota; class Alphaproteobacteria; order Hyphomicrobiales; family Phyllobacteriaceae; genus Mesorhizobium; species Mesorhizobium sp. B3-1-8. The sequence continues at coordinate 47,205 of NZ_VFTK01000031.1, read as the reverse complement.
GGATGGGTGGCGGGGGCTGGCCAGTCGAGAGACCTGTCTATTGCCGGTAACGCGTCTGATCATAGTCTTCCTGATGATGGGAAGTTTCGCGCTCATGTTCGCTGAACTGGTGCGCCATTCCGAAGAGATGAGCCAGCGGCCGCAGCCGACGGCCTCCCGCTGCGGCGACGCCACCGGGACACCTTGTCCGCAAAGGGCGCTGTAGGCTTCGCCTCCCCGGTCGCTCAGCCGCTCCGCAGGTGGCAGCCGGCCTTGCGCTTGCCCGCAACATACTCGTCGATGAGCTGCCGGTAGCGCACCTTGCCGAAACTCGGAAAATGGCCGCCATGCACGACCGAGACGTCGAGGTCGCGGATGGCAAGCAGCGTCCCGACATAATCCTGAATATCGGAGTGATAGACGTCGTCGATCAGCGGCCCGTCATAGACGATGTCGCCCGACAGCAGGATGCCGGTCCTTTTCTCGTAAAGCGCGATGCCGCCGGGCGAATGTCCAGGCGTGTGGATGACCTCGAAGGCGCGGTCACCGAGATCGACGACGTCGCCGTGCTCGAGCAGCCGGCCCGCCGGTGCCGGCAGGATCAGGTAGCGCGCGGTGTCCCAGCCTTCCGGCGCGCCGTCGAACATCTCCTCATTGGCGTAACGGTCGGCGACCGTCCATTCATTACGCGGATCGGCAAGGATTTGGGCTTCGGCCGAATGCACGCAGCGGTCGGGGAATTCGTGATGGCAGCCGATGTGGTCGAAATGCGTGTGGCTGGCGACGCAGGTCAGCTTGCGCTCGCTCACCAGCGGAACATGGCGCCGTAGGCTGAAATGGCCGAGGCCGGTATCGAACAGCAGGTCGCGGTCGCGCCCGCGCACATGCCAGATGTTGCAGCGGAAGAACGGCTTTATCCACGGCTCATGGATGAGCGTGACGCCGTCGCCCATGCGGATGGTTTCGTACCAGTCCGGAGCCTCGATGACGGGAAGCATACCCATGGATCAGTCCGCCAGCAGGATGATGTCTTGAGCGTTGCCACGCAATGGTCGGCCAGCGCCATCGCTTCTTCCTGGTCGTGGGTGACATGGATGAAGGCGGTGCCGACGCGCTTCTGGATCGCCTTCAACTCGTCCTGCATCTGCCGGCGCAGCTTCAGGTCCAGCGCGCCGAGCGGCTCGTCGAGCAGAAGCACCGCAGGCTCGATGACCAGCGCGCGGGCGAGGGCCACGCGCTGGCGCTGGCCACCGGAAAGCTGATGCGGCTTCTTGTCGAAGGCGGCCGCCAGCCCGACAAGCGCAAGTGCCTCGCGCGCCTTCGCCGCTCGGGTCGCGCCGTCGACGCCTTGCATGCGCAGCCCGAAGCCGACATTGCCGCCGACGCTCATATGCGGAAACAGCGCATAGTCCTGGAACACGGTGGTCGTCGGGCGCTTGGCCGGCGGCACCGCGGTGCAATCCTGGCCACGAATGAAGACCGTGCCCTCGCTTGGATTGACGAAGCCGCCGAGGATCGAAAGCAGCGTCGTCTTGCCGGAACCGGACGGGCCGAGCAGGATCGTATAGCTGCCGGGCTCGATCGCCAGCGAGACGTTCTTCAGCACCGGGAGCTGGCCGAAGCGGTGCGAGACGTTGCGGATGTCGACGAAGGGCGCACTCATGCCGGCTTTCTCCGCAACAGCGTCAGTTCGAAAAACACCACCAGGACGATGGAGACGGCAAAGACCAGCGAGCCGACGGCATTGGTCTTGGGATTGAGGCCGGAGCGCAGGAGTTCCAGATTTCCACGGGCAGCGTCGTCTCGAAACGGGTGAGCAGGAAGGAGATGACGAACTCGTCCCAGGAGAAGGTCATCGACAGGAAGAAGCCTGCGAAGATTGCCGGCGCCATGACCGGCACGGTGATCATGAGCAGCACCTTCCACTCGGCGGCGCCGAGGTCGCGCGCGGCGCGCTCGATGTTGATCTGGTGATCGCCCATCTGGCTGTAGATGATGGCGAAGCAGAGCGGCAGGTTGATCACGACATGGCCGATGCCGGCCGCAAGCAGCGATTTCGGCACGCCGGCCCAGTTGAACAGCACAAGCAGGCCCATGCCGATGATGAGGTAGCTGACGGTGAGCGGCAGCGTGATCAACCCGCGCAGGATGGCCGAGCCCGGCAGCACGAAGCGCGCGAAGCCCCAGGCCGACAGAAAGCCGAGCGTGACCGAAGCAAGCGAGGAGAGCACCGCCACCAGCAGCGAATTGAACAATGCCGAGGTGAGCCTCGCCTCGGACAGCACCGCCTGGTACCAGCGCAGCGATGGGCCGGTGAATGGCGGGATGGGGAAGGAGGTCGCCTGCAGCGAAAACAGCACAAGCACGACCACCGGCAGGAAGATGAAGCCGTAGACGGCGATGGCGTAGACCCAGGCGGCGAGGCGGACGGCGGCGCGCATCGTCACGCCCGCTCGATCTTCAGCCAGCGCGCGCAGGCGAGATAGGCGATGGTGACGACGGCCATCAGGATGATCGACAGCGCGGAGGCCAGCGGAAAATCGCCGCGGCGGCCGATCTGCATCATGACGAGCTGCGGCATGAGCAGCTCGTTGTTGCCGCCGAGTATCTGCGGCGTGATGTAGTCGCCGATGCAGAGCACGAAAGTCAGGAAGGCGCCGACCATGATGCCCGGCAAGGTCAGCGGCAGCACGACATGCAGGAAGGCGCGCACCGGTCCCGCGCCGAGATCGGCGGCCGCCCTGCGATAACTCGGGTTGAGCTGCTTGAGATTGGCGAAGATCGTCAGCGTCAGCAGCATGACGAAGAAATGCACGAAGCCGGTGACGGTAGCGAAGCGCGTGTTGGCGAGCTGCAGCGGTTCGCCGATCAGGCCGATGCCGGTCAGCGCCCGGTTGATGACGCCGTTCTGCGCCAGCACCAGCAGCCAGGAATAGGAGCGCACGACATAGGAGGTCCAGAATGGCAGCACGGCCAGCATCAGCGCCAGCCGCTGCCACCGTTCCGGCACCATCTCGGCAAGGATCCAGGCAAAGGGATAGGCGAGCAGGATCGAGATCACGGTGACGATTGCCGTGACCTCCAGCGAGTTGACCATCGCCCGCCAGTAGGACGGGTCGGTGAAGAACTGGCTGTAATTGGCTAAAGTGAAGCCGCCGCCTTCATGCGCCGTGAGGCTGGAAAACCCCATGGCGATGAAGGGCAGCACGAAGAATGCACACGTCCATGCCAGCGCCGGCGTGACCAGCGCCCAGGGCAGGGCACGCGAATTGTTTCCCGCGGATGCCATCGGCCGATTTACTGCGCCTGCAGCATCTCGGTCCACATGTCCTGCATCTTCTTGTCGAGATCGGCGTTCGGCGCCGGATAGGCCTGGGCGCGGGCGAGGAAGCCGGGCTGCTCGTCGAAGCGCAGGATCTTCTTCTGATCGTCGCTCAGCGCCGCCTTCTTGTTCGACGGCATGCCCCAGTAGCAGGAGGAGGTCGCAAGCCGCGCCTGGCCCCCCGGGCTCATGATGTACTGGATGAATTTCAGCGCCATGTCCTTGTTCTTGGAATCCTTGAACATGGCGAGCGACTGCGACCACAGCACAGCGCCTTCTTTCGGGATAGAGAAGTCGAGCGCCGGGTTCTCCTTGGCAAGGCCGGCCGTCACCCATTCGCCGCCGCCGACCAGGATGTCGACCTCGCCGGTTGCAAGGGCGGTCTGGCTGGCGGTGACTTCGCCGACGAGCTTGGCATTGGCCTTCATCTTGAGAAGCTCGGCCTTGAGCGCCGGCAGGTCGGCTTCGGTGAGGTCGGCGGTCTTCTTGCCGATGGCCAAAGCGGCCATGCCGATCACCGGCAGGTAATAGTCGTAGATCGCGACCTTGCCCTTGTATTTGTCGCTAGTGAGCGAGGCCAGCGACTGCATGTCGACCGGATCGACCTTGGTCTTGTTGAAGCCGATCGTGTTGTAGCCGGAACTTTTCGGTGATGCCGTAGCGCTTGCCGTCGACGACGGTGGACTTGTCCATCTTCACTTCCGGGAAGAGGTCGGCGAAGGGCAATTTGTCCTCAGGCAGCGGCTCGAACAGGCCCTTTTCGACGCCACGCGGCACGTCGATGCTATCGATCACCATCACATCCCAGTCGCCAGGCTGCGACTGCTCGACGATTGCGAGACCTGCACCGGTGCCCTCGAACTCCTTGACGTTGACCTTGACGTTGTTGGCCTCCTCGAAGGGCTGCAGCAGCGCCGGATCGGAATGGTCGCACCAGATCAGAGCGTTGAGATCGGCGGCCTGGGCGCTGCCGGCCGCGAGCAGCAATGCGGCTGTCGCGCAGGCGGCTGAAAGATGAGATTTCAGAATGGAAAGCGGAGTCCGGGCGTTGACGGTCATCGAGTGTTCTCCCTGCCTTTGCTGGCCTGTTGGAAGAAAAGTTGAACCAATTCTAAAATTGAGTCAATTATGATTTGTGGCAGAGAGGCTGGTATGAGCGGATTGCGCGAACGGCAGAAGGCGGACCGGCACCGCCGCATCATCGATGCGGCGACGGCGCTTTTCCGCGAGGCCGGCTATGAAGGCGCCAAGATCGAAGCGATCGCCGCACAGGCTGAAGTCTCGATCGGCACCATCTACAACTACTACCAGAACAAGGGCGACATCCTCGGCGCCATCGTTTCAATGGAAGTCAACGAGGTGCTGAATGCCGGGCGAGGGGTGGTCGCCAGCCCCCCGGCCAATGTCGGCGACGCGCTGGACACGCTGATCGGCATCTATATCGAGCACTCGCTGAATTATCTGAGCAAGGAGATGTGGCGTCAGGCGATGGCGATCTCGACCCAATTGCCCGACAGCCCCTTCGGCCAGGCCTACACCGCGCTCGACCGCGCGCTAACCGAGCAAATAAGCGCCCTGATGGCGCGGCTGCAGGAGATCGGCCTCGTGCGGCCGGACATCGACGGGCCGGCGGTGGGAGAGCTGATCTTCAACAACATGAACATGATGTTCATCGAGTTCGTCAAGCGCGACGAAGCGAGGATACCGGAGCTGCGCGCGGCGGTACGAAGGCAGAACCGGATTTTGGTGTCGGCGATTGGGGTGTGAGCCCTCAGGAAAGGTCCCGGCATGCAAGGTTCGCTTGATGAGCGGGCGCTAATCGAGTTTCAGGATGCGCCCCTTGTCGAGACGGAATATTCCGTCATTGCCCCCCTGGGACTCAAAATCGGTCTGCAAATCGTCCCATGTGCCGAGATATTGCCCGCAATCAGCGCACCTGATTGGCGTTGAAGGCTGGGCGTCGGCCGGGATCTGGAGGCGGATCGTCCCGCAAAAGGGGCACTCCAAAAGGTGATCCAGATATGCGCCTGCCATTGTCTTCATTCAGGGAACCTCGGCGTCGAATTCAACCGCAAATCCTGCGTCGATCGCGGCTCGAGCGATGTGATCGCCAAGTTGCCAATCCGTCAGCTCGCAGAGTGGGAACATCTCTCTCACGGCATGGACAGAGTCGGCGATCGAAATGCTGGGGTCGTCGACCTTATCGATCAGGTAACGGACAATCGCCTGCCGAACGTCCGACGAAATGGCTGTCTGGGCGATCGTGAGCATCTCCGACCCTACGAATGGAGCCGCATTTCCTCGCCCTCGGCCATCGTTGCGTCGAAGGCCACGGGAATGCCGTGAACGATGCAGGCCGCCGCCAACATACCCTCCAACTCGTGGTCGCTGGTTCTGCAGGCAGGCATAAGTGTCCGGATGGCGCGGATTGCCTGTGAGATGGAAAGGAACCGGGCTCGACCCCTGGAAAGGACATAGGCCTCGGTCGCCTTTTCAACCGTGACGCTGTGAAAAGCGTTGGTCATTGCGAGTTCCTCCCTGAGCCCAAACCAACGTGATTTACGCCCTATTTTCAGCGGCCATCAAGCATATGTACGCTTCCGGACAATCAGCTGGAGACAACGTCGAAATGGCGTTGCTCTTCCTCGCCATAGGCACCGTGTGTGAGCTTAATCAGTCCGCTGCGATCGACGATCGTGATCTCGCCGCGTCTGGCTTGGACCAGCCCCCGATATTCAAGCATTTGCAGGGCCGTTGTGACTCCTGGGCGCCGGGCGCCAAGCATGGTCGCCAGAAATTCGTGCGTCAGGTAAATCTTGCTTCCTGAAGAGCGATCGTGGACCATGAGCAGCCACCGAGCCAGCCGCTCCTCGATCTTCGAGTGGCCGTTGACCAGCGCGGTCCGGGAGGCCTGGATGAGGAAGGCGTTGGCATAGCGAAGCAACGATCGGCCAAGGGTCGGGCTTTTTGCGAGGGCCGCGCGAAGATTTTCAACCGGCAGGCACCAGCCCTGGCCAGCGATCTGAATATAGGTCTCGTTGGGAGAGCTCTCCTGGCCGAGAATGACCGTAACACCCGTCATACCATCGTGGCCGATGATGCCGACTTCGCTTTGGCGCCCTCCAGTCATGGCAGCGACTACCGAAGCGATCCCCGTCTCGGGAAAATACACCTGCTCTATCGGCTGATAGGCGACCTCTAGCTGTTCTCTGATGCCCAGTTCGACGTGATGCATCGACGGCTGCAAGAGGGCGAAATCGTCACGGGCGAGGGATTTCAGTACGTGGTTGCGAAAAGTGGATTGAGGCATGGCTCTTCTCCCGTTGCGGGCAAGAGCACTTTCCTCTCACTGTCGGCTGCATCCGTACGTGCCTAGCGGCCGATATCGAAAGCATAGGCTTCGGACGGCCGATTAGCAACGACGCTCGCTTGCATGCCAAACTTTGCATGCCGGATTTCGCATCGTTTCGCTTGATGATTTGCGCGAGTGTCACAAGCCTTGGCTAGGGTGGCACGTTACCCCTGCGTATACCCCTTAACACCCGGCGTTGAAAAAGATAGCGGCTTTGCAAAGTGTTAGGCGATTGAACGAGCCCGCCAGCTCAAGTGCCGCGTTTAGTTTTGGGGGGAAGACTGGAAGACTGACTTTCTGGTGCCCCCGGCAGGGATCGAACCCGCGACCTTCGGTTTACAAAACCGCTGCTCTACCAGCTGAGCTACAAGGGCATGGCGCTCCGGTAGCATATTTCGTGCGCCAGTAAAGACAAAACTCCGTTTCGGCTTGCTAATGGATCCGGCGCTAAGCCGGCATGCTGAAAAGCGTCGCGCCGCTTCCTACATCTTGTTCAGGTGCAATCGCATCGAACGGGGTGCCGCATGATCAGATTCGTCATCATCCTGCCGCTCATCGTCGTGACCTGGCTTCTGCTGGTGAAGGTCGTCAGCGATCTGAAGAAGGCCAATATCGACTGGACCGGCGTCGCCACCTTCGTCGGCTTTATCGTGCTGGCCTTCTGGCTGAGGCATGTCACGGGGATGGGATAGAGTGATAGTCAGTAGTCGATAGTGAGTAGTGAGTATTTGTCGCCAGCCCTGCAGGTTCCTACCGCCTACCGACTACTCACTCGATCCTTCGAACCTTTTGCCGCTTCGCCACGACTGATCTCCCGAGAGGCGAATGGTCGCCTCGATCAAGGATCCAGGAGATCATCATGTTGAAGCGTACCCTTACGTCCGGCCTCGTCGCCGTTTTTGTTGCCACCGGCGCGCTCGCCGCCACGGTCGAAGCGTCCTCGGCCCATGGCAATCATCATCATCACCACCATAACCATCATCACCACAATCATCACGGCAAGCCCTGGTGGTGGTGGCACCACAATCATCATCACCACCACCACGGCAAGGTGATCATCTTCCTTTGACGAGAAGACCATTTTGTCTTCGAAGGGCGGCCTCGGGCCGCCCTTTTTTGCATTTCGGGCGATCGGCAGTCGGAGGCGGAGAAAGGCCGCGAAAATCGTCGGCGAAAAAATCTCGAAAATCTTCGAACCTTTTTTCGGCTTGCTGCGACCCATGATCAAGAGGCGGATGGTTCGCCTCTCCACCGAAATCCAGGAGATCGTCATGTTCAAGCGCACCATCGTTTCCGGCCTCATCGCCACCACTGTCACCGCCGGCTCGCTCGTCGGCACCGTCCAGCCTTCGGCCGCCCACGACCATCATCACCGCCGCGAGCTCGGCATCGGCATCGCCGCCGGCGTCGGCGGTTTCGTGCTCGGCAGCCTGCTCGCTCAGCAGCCCCGCACCGTCTATGTCGAAGACGACGGCTACGACTCGATCCACGTCCGCCGCTGCTACGCCCGCTACGCCAGCTACGACGAGCGCTCCGACACCTATATGAGCTACGACGGCCCGCGTTATTGCAGGCTCTAAGGGGAGCCAAATCAACGACAGGACAAGGGGCTGTACGCGCCCCTTTTCTTGCGTTCGAGCACTCCGCCCGATTGGTTTGAGGCGAACAGCGTTCTTAGGAATTGGGTTTCTGCTCGGGCAACGCCAATCCCGCCATGCGGCAGGCGCCGCTGACTGAAGCGTCGTTTATCGCGACGAGTTCAAAACTGTTTCCGGCATCGGGATAAATCTTGCCGATGAACGGTTCGCTGCCGCCGGGAGAACCCTTGTCGTCGACATAGCCGCACACAACGGTCTCGTCGCGGCCGTTCAGCGTGCGCTCTCCGGCAAGCATCGTTCCGAACTTTGCGGCGAGAGGGTTTTTCAGGTGCTGGCGGACGCCGGCGGTGATGATCTCCTCCAGGGCCAGTGAAATCGGAATAGGATCGACCTGTGGTTTGCCGCTGGGGCCGCCGATAGGTGCTGTCGGCGGCGGTGTCGTCGCCACGCATCCGCAAAGCGAGGCGGCGGATAGGAGATAAGCTGTTTTCCGCATCCATGCCCTTTCGCATGCATTCAAACGCCGCGGCAAGACAGCCCTGCGTCCGGCCCGGCAGTGACCGGCCGGCTCTTGCGCAGCAACCACCGATGTACAGCGATTTTGCAAGCGTCTAGTCTGGCTTTGACGCCAATCGAGGGGAGGGTGGCTTGGACAATCAGGATCCCAGGGAAGAACGGGTCGAACCGGTTTTCCGCAACGGCACCATCACCATCGTCGGCATTCTGCTGGCGTTCTCGCTAGGCTTCATCACCCATTGGGCGGCCAACCCGATCCCATGGCAGACCTACCATCTGATTGCCGTCCTGCCGATCCTGGTCGGCATTGCGCTGCAGATCCGGGCGCTGGCCATTCTGCTCGACATCAAATCCCTGCAGCGAAGCATTCATGACCGCGCCAGTCGCATATTCATCGCCGGCCTCATCTTGGCGGCCTGTGGCGTCGGCCTGGCCATCCTGCTCGATTTCTTCGACATATCGGCCAAGAGCGCTTTGCCGGGCGCTTCCTAGTCAGAACGCTTTGCCGCCGCCGATCATCTTCGTCACTTCGACCGCGGCGTCGCGCACCAGCGGACCGATCTCGGCCAGCCGCTCGGGCGTGACCCGCACCGTTGGCCCGGACACCGAAACGCCGCCGATCGGCTCGCCATATTCGTTGAAGATGGCTGCGGCCACGCAGCGCATGCCGGGATGGCGCTCCTCGTCGTCGACCGACCAGCCGCGGCGCTTGATGGTCGCGAGGTCATGCGCCAGCGCCGAAATGTCGGACAGCGTCTTGTCGGTATAGCGCTGCAGGCCCGCCTTGCGCAGGATGGCCGCGACCCGTTCCGGCTCGAGATGCGCCAGCACCGCCTTGCCGATTCCGGAAGCATGGAAGGGGCTGCGCGTGCCCGGCCGGAAGAAGGCGCGGATCGCCTGGTGCGTCTCGACCTGGCTGACGAAGACGACGCAATCGTCCTCGGCGACGCCGAGATTGGCCGTTTCGCCGGTCTTTTCCATGAGTTCCTGCATGACGATGCGGGCGCGGTCGACGAGCTTGCGCCGGCGCAGGAAGGCCGCGCCCATGCGGTAGGTCTCAACGCCGACCGACCAGAGCTGGTCGGTCGTATCGAACTCGACCATGCCGTGGTTTTCCAGTGTCGTCAGCATGCGATAGGCGGTGGAGGCGGCAATGCCGCTTTGCGCCGCGATTTCGCTGAGCGACAGCCCGCTGGCCTCGGCGACGATCGCGAGGATCCGCAGCGCCCGGTCGAGCGACTGCACCGACGCCGCTTCGGATGGGCCGTTGAAGGCGCGCGGCCGGCCGCGCTGGCGTTTTTCCGTCGTTTCCATGCCTGTCATTCTCGCCGATTTGCCGCCGGATGCAATGAAAAAGTTTTTCAGTGATCGTCGCGGTGGATTTTCTGGAAAACGAAAAACAAAATAAAATCAGCTAACAAGAGGGGCTTTCTAGAAATGAAAAAATATTCTGAAAAAATTGAAAAATCGAAGGCGCACTGGCATTGTCAAGCCAACCAACGAAATGGAGGCTTGTCATGGCCAAGATGCGTGCTGTCGACGCAGCGGTCCTCGTTCTCGAAAAGGAAGGCATCACCAATGCCTTCGGCGTGCCCGGCGCGGCGATCAATCCGCTCTATTCGGCACTGAAGGCGCGCGGCACCATACGCCACGTGCTCGCCCGCCATGTCGAGGGCGCCTCGCACATGGCCGAAGGATATACGCGCGCCAAGGCCGGCAATATCGGGCTGTGCATCGGCACCTCCGGTCCTGCCGGCACCGACATGATCACCGGTCTCTATTCGGCCTCGGCGGATTCGATCCCGATCCTCTGCATCACCGGCCAGGCTCCGCGCGCCCGTCTCAACAAGGAGGATTTCCAGGCTGTCGACATCGCTTCGATCGCCGCACCCGTCGCCAAATGGGCGGTCACCGTCATGGAGCCCTATCTGGTGCCGATGGCGCTGCAGAAGGCGTTCCATCTGATGCGCTCGTCGCGGCCGGGTCCGGTGCTGGTCGACCTGCCGGTCGACGTGCAGCTTGCCGAAATCGAATTCGACATCGACGCCTATGAGCCGCTCGCTCCGTTCAAGCCGGCGATGACGCGCGCCCAGGCCGAAAAGGCGCTTTCGATGCTCAACGAAGCGGAAAAGCCGCTGATCGTCGCTGGCGGCGGCATCATCAACGCCGACGCTTCCGATCTTTTGATCGAGTTCGCCGAAGTCACCGGCGTGCCGGTCATCCCGACGCTGATGGGCTGGGGCGCGATCCCCGACGACCATCGGCTGATGGCCGGCATGTGCGGCCTGCAGACCTCGCACCGCTACGGCAACGCGACGATGCTGGCATCCGACTTCGTCCTCGGCATCGGCAACCGCTGGGCCAACCGCCACACCGGCTCGGTCGATGTGTACACGAAGGGGAAAAAATTCATCCATGTCGACATCGAACCCACCCAGATCGGCCGCGTCTTCGCGCCGGATCTCGGCCTCGTCTCGGATGCGGGCGCCGCGCTGAAGATCCTGCTCGACGTCGCCACCGAATGGCGCACCGCCGGCAAGCTGCGCGACTGGTCGGCCTGGGCCAAGGAGTGCCAGCAGCGCAAGAAGACGATGAAGCGCAAGACGCATTTCGAGCAGGTGCCGCTGAAGCCGCAGCGCGTCTATGAGGAAATGAACAAGGCGTTCGCCCGCGACACCACATATGTCACCACGATCGGCCTGTCGCAGATCGCCGGCGCGCAGTTCCTGCACGTCTACAAGCCGCGCAACTGGATCAATTGCGGCCAGGCCGGCCCGCTCGGCTGGACGCTGCCGGCGGCGCTCGGCGTGCGCGCCGCCGATCCGGACCGCGACATCGTCGCGCTCTCCGGCGATTACGACTTCCAGTTCATGATCGAGGAACTGGCCGTCGGCGCGCAGCACAAGCTGCCCTACATCCACGTCGTCGTGAACAACGCCTATCTCGGCCTGATCCGCCAGGCGCAGCGGGGTTTTTCGATGGACTACGAGGTGAGCCTCGCCTTCGAGAACGTCAACCGTGCAGGCGATCCGGAGGCGGGCTACGGCGTCGACCATGTCGCGGTCGCGGAAGCGATGGGCTGCAAGGCGGTCCGCGTGAAGAAGCCCGAGGAATTCGCCGGCGCCTTCAAGGAAGCGCAGCGGCTGATGAAGGAGCACCAGGTTCCGGTCGTCCTCGAATTCATCCTCGAGCGCGTCACCAACATTTCCATGGGCACGGAAATCGACAAGATCACCGAATTCGAGGAACTTGCCGAACGCAACGAGGATGCGCCGACGGCCATCATGATGTTGGATTGAGTTCAGGCGGGCGAAGGAGAAAAAGCATGCCGCGTTTTTCAGCCAATCTTTCGATGCTCTTCGGCGAGCATGAGTTCCTCGACCGTTTCGACGCCGCGGCCCGCGCCGGCTTCAAGGGCGTCGAATATATCGGCCCCTATGATCATGCGCCGGACGTCGTCGCGGCTCGCCTGAAGAAGAACGGCCTCAGCCAGGTTCTCTTCAACCTGCCGGCCGGCGACTGGGCGAAGGGCGAGCGCGGCATTGCCGTGCTGCCGGACCGCGTGCCGGAATTCCGCCAGGGCGTCGCCAAGGCGATCAGCTACGCCCATGCGCTGGGCTGCGAGCAGATCAACTGCCTGGCCGGCATCGCGCCGCAGGGGGCTGACCGCGCGGTGTTGGAGAATGTCTTTGCCGACAATCTCGCCTTCGCGGCCGAGAAGCTGGAGCAGGCCGGGATCAGGCTGCTGATCGAGCCGATCAACACCCGCGACATACCGGGCTTCTTCCTCAACTTCAGCGACCAAGCGCTGGCGCTGATGGACCGCATCGGCTCGAAGAATATCTTCCTGCAATACGACATCTATCACATGCAGATCATGGAGGGGGATCTCGCCCGTACCATCGAGGCGAACCTCGGCCGCATCGCGCATATCCAGCTTGCGGACAATCCCGGCCGTCACGAGCCGGGGACGGGCGAGATCAACTATCCTTTCCTCTACGACCACATCGACCGCCTCGGCTATTCCGGCTGGATCGGCGCCGAGTACAAGCCGAAGGCCGGCACGGAATCCGGGCTCGGCTGGTTTCGCGAATTCGCCGGGCAGGGAAGCGCCGCGGCTTAAGAGCCGGCGCCGAAGCTGCCAATCTCCCCCCTCGTGGGGGATGTCCGGCAGGACAGAGAGGGGCGCGCAGGAACGCGACCTCGACAAACACGACGGAGAACTTTCATGGAAACCATCGGTTTTATCGGTCTCGGCATCATGGGCGCGCCGATGGCGGGACATCTTCTCGACGCCGGCTACAGGGTCATCGCCAGCGATCACCGCTCCAAGCCGCCGGCCGATCTCTTGGCCAAGGGCCTGAAGACCGTTTCCGGCCACAATGCGGTGGCCAAGGCCGCCGACATCATCATTACCATGGTGCCTGACACCCCGCAGGTCGCCGACGTGCTGTTCGGCGGGAACGGCGTTGCCTCCGGCCTGTCGAAGGGCAAGCTCGTCATCGACATGAGTTCGATCTCGCCGATCGCGACCAAGGAATTCGCGAAAAAGATCAACGAGCTCGGCTGCGATTACCTCGACGCGCCGGTATCTGGCGGCGAGGTCGGCGCCAAGGCGGCCTCGCTCACCATCATGGTCGGCGGCGAGGAGAAAGCCTTTGAACGCGCCAGGCCGATCTTCGAGAGGATGGGCAAGAACATCACGCTGGTCGGTCCGAACGGTGTCGGCCAGACCACCAAGGTCGCCAACCAGATCGTCGTGGCGCTCACCATCGAAGCCGTCGGCGAGGCTCTTGTCTTTGCCTCCAAAGCCGGCGCCGATCCGGCCAAGGTCAGGCAGGCGCTGATGGGCGGGCTCGCCGCTTCGCGCATCCTCGAAGTGCATGGCGAGCGCATGATCAAGCGCATCTTCGCGCCCGGCTTCCGCATCGAACTGCACCAGAAGGACCTCAATCTGGCGCTGGAAGGAGCCAAGGCGCTCGGCGTGTCGCTGCCCAACACTTCAACGACACAGCAGCTGTTCAATTCCTGCGCCGCCAATGGCGGGTCCAGCGAAGATCACTCGGCGCTGGTCAGGGCGCTGGAGCGGATGGCGGCGCATGAGGTTGGCGCGGAAGCAACGCAAGCCAAGGGCAAGGCGGCTTAGGTCAGGAGCGGGCGGCTCAACGTTCCCATGCCGCCTGCTCTTTTCCTGTCAGAGAACGGGTTCCTGCGTTGCTCGCCGGAACCCGTTTTCGCTTCGATGCCCAGGGACCGATCCGGGTTCAGCGCTTCAAGAATACGTTTGCCGCATAGAGGCTGATCGCCGCCGCGTTTGATACGTTGAGCGAGTGGATGGCGCCAGGCATGTCGAGGCGAGCGAGTGCGGCCACCGTCTCGCGGGTCTTCTGGCGCAGGCCCTTGCCTTCGGCGCCCAGCACCAGCGCGATTTTCTCGCCATCGAAGGTCTTCTCGAGCTCTGCCGGCCCTTCGGAATCGAGTCCGATGGTCTGGTAGCCGGCCTCGTGCAACTGACCCAGCGCATCGGCGAGGTTCTTCACCTCGATCTGGTCGATATGCTCCAGCGCGCCGGAGGCGGATTTGGCCAGCACGCCGGATTCCTGCGGGCTGTGGCGGGCGGTTGTGATCAGCGCGCCGGCGCCGAAGGCGACCGCGGAGCGCAGGATCGCGCCGACATTGTGCGGGTCCGTCACCTGGTCCAGCACCAGCACAAGCTTTGCGTCGCCGAGGGCGTCGAGGCGCTTGGCCTTGAGCGGCTCCGCCTCGATCAGCACACCCTGGTGCACGGCGTCGGATCCGGTGATCCTGTCGATGTCCTTCGGTTCGACCAGCTCGGCCTTGAAGGGCAGGGCGGCAAGGTCGCCGATCGAAAGCCGCTCGGCTGCGTTGCGGGTCACCAGCATCTTCCTGATCCTGCGGCGCGGATTGTCGAGCGCGGCCCGCACCGTGTGCAGGCCGTAAAGCCGCACCAGTCCGTCGGCGGCCGCGTCGCCCGGCTGCATCGGCTGGCGCGGCCGGAATGCCGGCGGCCCGCCCGCTTTCTGGTCGCGGTGCGCGCGCCTCAGCTTGGCGTAGTGGGTGTCCTTGCGCGTGCCGGGCTTGTTGCTTTTATCGTCGCTCATGGCGGCTTCTATAGCCGTCCCGTCCGGCTAAGGATATGGGCTGAAGACATGAATGCCGGACATCCTCGAAAAACCCTCGCCGCGCCGGTTGACACCCACCGGCCTTGCCGCCATAAGGCGCTTCGCTGATTTCGGAGAAGATCTTACTCGGGCTTCGGATCGGCGAAAATGCCTCGTTGCATGGCTCCGGCGGCAGACTGGAGAGGTGCCCGAGTGGTTAAAGGGGACGGACTGTAAATCCGTTGGCTTAGCCTACGTTGGTTCGAATCCAACCCTCTCCACCACTGCCGGCCCGGAAGCCCTGAAACGAAAAGTCTCGGACCGAAAGTGCATGGCGCTTTTCGGGTGAATCCGGTACCTCAGTGCAGGGCGCGGGTATAGCTCAGTGGTAGAGCAGCAGCCTTCCAAGCTGAATATGCGGGTTCGATTCCCGCTACCCGCTCCAGCCCCCCTTCAAACACCGGGTTTTTGGCTATAGCATTGACATAATGCGGATTTTCGTGCCACATTGCGTGATACAAAATGTGATACATAACCATGCGGCGCATAAAGATCAGTCCTGACCGCTACCTTCATTGCCGAGGCGGAATCTACCAGTACCATCGGCGAGTTCCGGCTCAGCTAGCGCTCATCGACAAGCGTTTCCCGCCCATCATCAGGTTGTCGCTTGAGACCGATGACATCCTCACGGCACGCGAAAAGCGAAACATCTACGAGCAGGCACACAACGACTACTGGGCGGCGCTGATCTCCGACGAGTGCTCGGCGGGCGACGCCCTGGACCGGTACGGGCAGGCAGTACGGCATGCCAAGGCGCTCGGCTTTTCATACCGCACCGCCGCCGAGGTAGCGAAGCTGCCGATCGAAGAAATCGTCCAAAGGGTGGTTGCGGTGATGGGCGAGAAGACCCCGGCGACCGCGGTTCAAGCAGTTCTTGGAACGGTTGACTTGCCGGCGGTGACTTTTACCGAGGTTCTGGAGATCTACGAAAAAATGATCGCGAGCACGCAACTCATGGGCAAGAGCGTGAGGCAGCGCGCACGCTGGAAGACGAAACTGGAATGGGCGATCGCCGGCTTCCACGACGTCATCGGGGTGGTCGAGATCGGTTCAATCACGCGGGAGATGACTACGAGATACAAGGAGTACTGGGTCAAGAAGATCGTGCCGGATGTGAAGGACCGGAAGGATCAGCAGGCATCGAAGGACCAGCTCAGCGGTGAGCGTCCCAAACTCTACTCGGTCTCCACCGGAAATCGCGCGATCGGGGCGCTGAGCAAGCTGTACAAGGCGTATTACACGCATATCGGCCAGCGGGACCGACAAAACCCATTCGCAGATTTGAGTTTCAGCGAACCAAAGAAGAAGAAGAGGAAGGCGATCCGGCCTCCGTTCAGCACCGGATGGATAGTCGAAAAGTTTCTGCACGGAAGCGCGCTGGACGGGATGAACGAAGAGGCGCGAGGCATATTCCTGGCCTTGATCGAGACAGGCGCCCGACCGGCGGAAATATGCAACTTGCGCCGCGATGATATCGTGTTGGACGGTCCGGTGCCGCATATCCGCATCAGGCCGTCGATGGACCTCGACGATCCTTTCGAGCTGAAGACGGGGTCATCGGAGCGGGACATACCCCTTGTCGGCGTCGCCCTTAAAGTATTTCAGAAATTTCAGGACGGATTTCCACGATACTACGACAATTCCAACTCATTCTCTGCAACGTGCAACAAGTACCTCGAGGAGAACAATCTGCTTGAGACTGAAAAGCACGTTGTTTATTCCTTGCGGCATGCATTCGAAGATCGAATGAAGAACGCAAAAATAGATGCTGAAGTCCGAAAAATGATGGTCGGACATTCGATCGACAGGCCGGAATATGGCGAAGGGGGCGGTCTGAGGCTATGGCAAAAAGGGCTTAAGCGGATGGCGCTGCCTTTCGATCCGAGAGTCGTCTGAACCGAGCGTCGATTTTCCTTAAGGCATCAGCCTTTTCGTCGATGAGCCGAATTTCCGCCTCGATCCGCTCAAAAATCGCTATGATCTTCTTTTCCTCAGCGCCTCCGGTCACGATTATCTGGGCGAGCCGATCCAGGCAGGCTTCCAGAAGCTGTCGGTCTACCGTGGTCGGATCGAGGGCGCGGCTTGGCTCCGCAGTCGAGATTGTGTCGCCTGTGGGTCGGGAACGGCCGCAGTCCGCCACCGCGGTGCGGTGCGCGGATATCCTTTCGTGGCTCGTTCCTGAGGGCCGCATCGAGGGGTTCCGGGGGTGGATCCTGTGGGCTACAAGCCTAGCTGGAGCGATGGAGTCGCGAGCCATTTTTCGTTGCCTGTTTCCCCGGGCTCATTCGGGCAATGGCCAAGCCTGGGAGGGACTGCGGCGCGCAGCCACCATTCTTGGCGTGTTAAGTCGATTCCGGCGCTCGGGCGCGCCATGTGCCGGTCTCCTTCCGCCGCTTACGGACCGGCCTACGTACGTGCGTAAGGCTGCATCAGAACACTCCCGCGCTGCCATAGGCTGATACAAGGTCCCGGCTTGCCGACCGAACGCCAATCGCCTCGTCGTACGGATGACCTGTTTGCGATTTTCACTCGTCATCCGCAAAACGCTGCTCCTGTTCCTGCGTGATCTTCTCCCATGCACGGGTCGCCGCCTGGGCTTGTTCCCATATCGCGGGCTGCGCAGTAGCAATTGCCATCACGCCTTTTTGGTCACCTTGCCATATGCTCCGCCATGGCGCGCAGCCACCATTCGCGCCGCGTCATATCCATTCCCGTCGTCGTTTCTGTCATTGGTATCGCCATACCCTGCAAAGCAAGATAGACGCGGGCGCAGCTGCGCCCACCTGAGCAGCTCGCTGTGCCACCCGTAGCAAAATCCAGAATTTCGGGAGCGACGCTCGCCTTGCCTGCGTTGGTTATCGCCCAGTCCATCAACGACAACCCGGGTGCACGCGCTATTGCATCCAGTGATCTTACTATTGCCCGTATCACCCCTGTTGGGCGCGTTTCCGTCAGTGCTTCGACGCGGCCATTGCCGGCTATCTCATTGCCTTGGGCTTCGTGATCCATGACCACGTCCGCGATCCTTCTTGGTCGCTGCCTACGAAGTCCTCCGCCCGGCGGCTTAAGCGTCGTTTCAAAGGAGGGTGATGACCAAGCGCCTTCGAGCGTATGGATCTCGATCCGGTTCTCCTGGAGACGGCGCTGGACCTGGGACACCATACCGACGTCGCGGGAGATGCGATCGGCCGAAACAACCAGAAGAATGTCGAACGGCGGCGCCTCAGATGACGCCAGCGCCAGAATCTTATTCAGGCCCGGCCGATCGGTCGAGTTTCCGCTGACGCCAATCTCCGCCGTCTCTCCGGCAACAACCCAACCTCTCTCTGCAGCATGCGCTCTCAAGTCCCGCAGCTGGTCCGCAGTACCAGTATTAATGTCGCCCTGTTTCACGCCTGCGGTCCGCGCCAGCAGGTGGACCCGGACCTGTTTTTCATCCTGCATCACGTTTACTCCTATGCTCTCTCAGGTTGTAAGTTTCCAGTCCGACTGAAGTCAGCATGGCCTACAACATGAATGGCCCTGGCTATTTGTAAAGCTCTGGCGATGAGTCTGACTTCGGCGTTGCCATGAGCTAACATATTGCTATCAATAATGAATCCTTTGTCATGGGATCGATGCTGACCGCGCGTGGAAAGGATTCGCCGGCTTCCCATTAGCGCAACGAATCCTTACAACCAATCCGAGAATTCTTCGCGCTGCGGCGAACAAATCGGGCACTCAAGGAACCCGGCAAAGGACTACATCGGGAACCAAAAGTGACTGACGTTGCGTATCCCCATCGACGACCATTTCCCGAAACGCCGCCATCGTTATCCAAGG
Organism: Mesorhizobium sp. B3-1-8; assembly: GCF_006439495.1. Lineage (NCBI taxonomy): Bacteria > Pseudomonadati > Pseudomonadota > Alphaproteobacteria > Hyphomicrobiales > Phyllobacteriaceae > Mesorhizobium > Mesorhizobium sp. B3-1-8. The sequence continues at coordinate 28,434 of NZ_VFTK01000031.1, read as the reverse complement.
ATTCGCCCGGTCTCCTCGAAACACCCGTTTCGACACCCATCCCAGTTCCTAAAGTCGCTGCGTTCGGCTCTGGGAGGTATCTTTCATAACTGAGTGTGGATCGCCTCATCGTCACTCCTCCCGCCGCGAACGGTATGTTCGGGGCTTACGTCCGCAACTTGTGGTGGAGACAACGCCCTGTCATGACGTGTGAAGAGGCGGCTCAGGACGTTCAATTTGACTGCGCACCTCGGCCAGCACTGCCGCGAGCTCCGCGCCTTCCAGCGTGCCGTGGCGCACCAGTGCTTCGGCGAGATGCTGCAGGGCCTCCTGATTGCGACTAACGAGACCGCAGGCGGCGGCATGCGCGGCCTCAAGCCGTGCGTTGACGCGGGCGGCGAGTTCGGGATCGAAGCGCAGTGCGGCGTGCATGTCAGCAGCATCGCGGTAGAGCAGCGGCGTCGTGCTGCCGAAGCCGATCGACGCCTCCGTCAGATAGGCAAGGTGAGTGGCGCGGGCCAAATCGCTCCGTTCGCTGCCGCCCGATCCAGACAATGCGGCACCGTAAATGACTGTCTCGGCGGCATGCCCGGCGAGGAGCACCTGAAGGAGCGCAAAGCATTGCTCCTGCGTGTCAATCGTCTCGTGATCGCGATGAGATTCCACAAATCCCATTCCGTCGCGATCTTCGATGGTGATGAGTGTGACGATGCCGAAATTCCAGGCGATGCGTGCAAGGGCGTGACCGGACTCATGAACGGCAATGCGCCGACGCATCGACGGTGACCTTGCCGGCCGTGCGCCAGCGAGGAGTTTCTCGAGATCGGAATGGTTAAGCGACCGCCCGGCACGTCTGGCCTTCTGCCGGGCCTCGCGCACCGCTCGCTCGAGATCGGCGCCCGTCATCCCGGTCGCCGTCAATGCCAGCCGTCTCAGCGACGCTTTCGCTCGTGCTGCGGCTTTCCGCATGCTCATTCATGGCGAGCGCACTCCGAGGGTGGGCCGCAGCGGGTATCGCGGCGGCAGATGTTGACGTCGGTCCCGGTTGCTGGCGGCCGCCGTCGCGAGATGTTGGTGAAGACCGGAATGTTGATACACCTCACTGCTCGCGGCCCGTGATGGTGGCCGGACGGCCGAGCCGATACCAGCGCGACATCGTCCGCGCCCACTCGCGGTCACGCGACATCAACATCAGGTCGGAGGTAGAAATCTGCCGCTCGATGCCTGGCAGCAACGGATGCCCGGTCGACAACCCGATCAGGCATGTGGCCGGACGTTGTGCGAGCATCCAGTAATCGAGGAGCGGAACTTGCCCGGCGAAATCCTCGGGCCGGATTCCATCCCGTAGCCGCTCCATATCGGAAAGGAGCGACACCAATCGGGCCTGCGCCAAGTCGAATGTCAGGTCGGTGTTCGCACCATCAAACAGTATCATCATACGCTTCCTCTACCGGTCCCAATGACGCCGCTTCGGACCGCGTGCTGGGCCGGCCGTCGCCATGGGTGTCGGGAACTGTTTTGTTCGGAGCAAGTGTCGCCGGCTCGAGGCTCGATGGATCGCCGTCAGCAGAATCGGGATCTGTCTCATTCAAGCTCGTCAGGGGAGTATCGGCTTCCATGATCTCGCCGAAGGTCTCCGGCGGCGCGCTGGCGACAACGGCGTCGAGATCGCCACCGAGGTGATGCCGCAGGATTCCGATCAGCGCCGCGGTATCGGGTCGCGGGATGACGATGTGGGTTTCCAGGCGCCCGGCGCGCAAAATGGCAGGATCGATTCCTTCCGGGCGATTGGTAGCGCCGACCACGACCACGCCCGCTGTTCTGGCCGCGCCGTCAAGGAGTTCTAAAGCTCGGTTGACGATCGCGTTGTGATAATCCGACCAGTCCTTACCACTGGTGCGGGTTCCGAAGCCGTCGATCTCGTCGATGAACAGGACGGCGGGCGCCGCCGCCTCCGCTTCCCGGAATGCCAAGGTCATGCGCTTCAAGACATCGCCTAAATACCCTGGCTCGAGCCATGTCGCGACCGACGTGGCAAAGAGAGGAATCCTTAAGCTGTTGCAGAGCGCACGGGCAAATGTGGTCTTTCCGATGCCGGGCGGCCCTGACAAAATGAGCTTTGCGCTCATATCTTGCCAGGCGAGTTTGCCTGCACGCCAGAGCGCCAGATCAGCCTTGAGGCCAAGCGCCCACGCGGTGGCATCACCATAGCCGGAAAGCGTTTCGACACGAGGAACGAAACGCCCTTTGTCAGGCCCCGTCGCTTCGACAGGTTCGATGCGCTCGCTGCCCGAACTCGGATCGCCTCGGTCGCTCTTCTTTGTGGAGTCTTTGGGCTTCGAACTCGATTCCCCGCCCGAGCCGGAGCCGGACCCGCTGGTCACCGAGGCAGCAGCGAACCGAGCCCGAGCCATGTCCTCCAGAACGTTAAGGACTCGACCGACCGGCACGCCGGGCCGGATGGCGAGGGCCAAGTCAGCAATGGTGAGCGCTTCACAGTATTGCCAGGGAATGCCACCTTCCGGCTCGTCGCCCAAAACCGCGCTCATCGTCTTGCGAATGATCTGCATGGTGAGGGGCCCGCAGATGAGATTGATAGTCGCTGCCCGCATCAGCGATGGCGGAAGGAAATCTTCGCTATCGGCCACACCAAGGATCGGATAGGCGGTGCGGCCGGCCGATCCGACCTGCCGCTCGGCCGCCTCGTCGGACGCGTCGTCGCGGTCGCTACCGGAGAAAACGACCATACGCCGCCAGCGTGCAGCGGAAACCGCGGAAAAGCCGATATTGGAGGCATTCCGATTCAGGCCATAACCGGGGCATGTCGCGACTCCCCCGGGCAGGATCAGACCGCCCTCGAGCAGGTCGAGGAATGCCTGCTCGAATCCTGGGACCCTGCCGACAATCCTGACGATCGGTCTTGGGGTTCGAAGCATTCGCATGACCTCGTCCAGGGAAGTTTCGCTCATGGTGATCGCCTGCGCGACCAGCAGGAGAGAGGCAATCGCTTCCGGCCGCGGCGGCTCGGCGCTCTGACGAATAAGACGGAGCAGATCCAAGGCATTCTCTGGGGTCACGGGGACCTGATCGGACCCGGACGTGAATCCTTCGGCACCCTTGTCATCGGCCGTCACTCCGAAATCGGCCCAGTCATCGTCGGAGCGGGCGGTCGAGGAACCCGCACGGTGATGGCGCCCCAGCAGAATGGCGATCTCCGCTTCTGATTTGCCGATCGCCAGCGGACCCGGCGCGAATCCGCGCAGCCGGCGTCCCTCAACCGTTCCCAGCCGTTCCACAAGGATTCCGCGCTCAACGGCGTGGTCGATGGCGTCCGCCTCCAGCCGATGCCGCAGCCGACGCAGGAAATGTTTTGCCAGACGGGCGTCCATCAGCGGGTCCTCCGCCGGCGGGCGGGCAACGGCTTCACCTGGGCAAGCCCTATCGCGTCGAGCCATTCGGCCACCATCATGCAGGCGGCGTCGCCTTCCTCGACGCGACGGGCGAGCAGTTCGATGAACATGGGTGGGATGGGGGAGCCTTGGGCGAGACTGATCCTGGCGGACTGTACCATCAGGGCGATAGTGATAGCCGGATCTTCCACCGGATTGATCTGGCAATCGCAGGACGAGATCAGCCCTGCGCGTCTGAGCGCCGCACAGGATTCAGTGTGCCCGATGAACGTCAGCAGTTCATGCGAGGTTGAGGCTTTCGCTACCTGGACGGTGGCCTCCGGTAGCCTGGCAACAGGCGAGCCCCGATGCTCGTTGGCGGGAGGAGTGCTTGCCAGTCTCTTCATGGCTGCCGGATGCGCATGTTGCGGGATCGCGCCGTTGTCGCCAGGATTCCGCTGCTGGCGCCCGCGTGGCTCCTTCGGCACGACGGTGAGTTGTGATGCTGCTTTGAATGGAAATGGCTTCTTCACGACACAATGCTCCCGCGTCTCACGGCAAGGCCGCGGCGATCAAACTCGACAAGTGATGGTGGCTCCAGGCGGTCGGTCGACCTCGGCCGTCAGTGCAATCCTGGCCGTCGCGCGTAGCCGAAGCGCGGGCGCGCGCCGGACGCTGGCAGAGGAACGACCGTCCGGTCGCTTTCGGCGATGGTGTGTGTTGCCGAAGCTGCTGGAGGATTCGTCATGGAACCCACGAGGACCGCGTCAGGCTTCTCCATTCCGACTGCCCGGCATCGCTTGGCAAGCTCCGCCTGAACCCGCAACGAAAACGCGTCCCTGACCTGCCTGATGGATTCGGCGGCGCCTTGGGTCTCCAGGAGCATGTCGATCTCGGAAAGCCGGAAGACACCCCGCTCGTGATCCGACACCTCGTCAGCGGCATCGATGATGGCCGTCTCCACTTCCACCAGCAGCGTGTGCTGATGCTCGGCCACCCATTCCGGCGCGATCGCCGCCACCGCCAGCATACGGAAGCGGAGCCGGTCGACCTCCTGCGGGCGGTAGGAGATCAGGCTCCTCTTGATGTCCAGGATCAGGCCCGAGTGCCGCGCCCTGTTCACGACAAACAGGTCCGGCCTGTAGGATTCGCTGGCATGCACCCGCGACGGAAATCTCACCCCCTTGAGCTGATCGGCGGGCGTGCGTTTCAGCATCTCCTGTGCGGCCGGCACGATCGGCATCGGCCTCACGGGCAAGAGCGTCAGGTTTGGATTGCGCAGGATCTCCTGCCCGACCGCGGTCTCGACCAGGCGGCCTTCCTGCATCACGGCCGACCGAAAGAAGCCGAACAGCGACGCGTAGTCGCCGAAGGTCGAATCCTCACGCGCTTCCGTGGCGAGCGCCGCCGTCATCGCCTCATCGATCAGCCTGTCGACGCCGATCGTATCGGCGTCGTCACGCGCTTGCCTCGGCATTGTCGCCGACGGGCAAGGAAGGCGTCGATAACCCGCAAGTCTTGCTTCCAACGCGTGCCGATCCCCTTCCGGTCGGCGGAAATGCCTTCTATCAATGTCCATAGCCCGATTACCCCTATCCAGGTGGTTGGGTCAGGCCTTCGTCAGGTGTTACCAGCACTTGGCGGAGGCCGATTGCATTCACGTTCAACGTGAACGGCGACAACCGATCGGGATCCGAGCCAGATCTCAAGCCGGTAGACGCCGGCATGGTTAATTTGTGGGGATGCTTGGTCGGCCGGGAGGCATTTCGAACAACCGCCGGACATTGAGAATTGAGCTAGCAAGACAAGCTTCTGACGATATAAGTTGCTCCTTATTTTTTGAAGGACGGGGGAGAAGATGGCATATCGTTCGATCATTATTTTGATATTGGGAACCGCATTGGCTGTTGTTGCAGCCGCTGCGGAAGAGAGGGTGGTCAAGAGCGTCAACTTGCTAGGCATCGCCAGCATGGAACAGGAGGTCGTCTATAATACCTCCGAGGCAGATTATCTAAAAACTCGGGACGACATACTTGAGCGTCTGAAAAAGGGAGACCCGACCGCTGCAATGAATCCTGCGGATGGGCCGTGGATGCAGGTCGAGACGACTGCCAAGATCGGGTTCGAGATAAAGGACGTGGGATTGGCTCAGGGGAAAAAGAATCTCAGGCAGGTGTCTGCGGCCGAAGAAGCATTGTCGCTCTACGACAAATGGAAGGCAGACGGAAATTGAGCTTAGCCAACGTTAGGCAAGGTCCCAAACCGGTGTTCTCGTCGGGGCCTAGGCCAACTGGCCAAGCTGCCTGCATCGTACTCAGGAATGGAGAAGCTACCGAACTCCCCTGTACTCACCGAAACTGAAGGGCGTCGGACGACAAGTAGCTCAGGTCGCGATCGGCTACTAGCCAATCCGCCTAGAGCCGAGTTGATACCTTCGGCTCTCGGCTAGAGTTACCGCCTTGACTTTTCTTGCACCTCTGCCACTGTTTAAGGAAATAGTGGGAGATTGGCATGCGGCAGTTCGCGTTTTCCGTCGCCATTGTCGCCTTCAGCTGCCAAATCGCTTTGGCAAATCCTACGTCTCCGCGGCCTGACGATCAAATTGTAAGTGTGACCGATTCTGCGGTCTTCCCAGACACTGAGAACAAGAGCACTCTCTGGGTCCTTCCGCCTACAGCTGGGCACGCTGACGAACCGACATTAAGTGTCGAAACTCCCTCCGCAGAGTGCGACAGTATGAATAATCTTATACTGTCAGCACTTAGTTATTCTAAGCAGATTCTTGCTCTTGCCAGGAAGAGGGAGAATATACTTGTCAAACTTGAAGCGCTTGACGAGAAGCAATCAAAACAAGCGATAGATTACTACACGGAATCGGAGCAGATCAATATACTTATTATTAAAGCACAAAAAACCGTAGATGATTTAATCGCGGGCGCGGCTCGCAAGCACGGTGGAACGCTTCTGATACCATACCTGAACGACATAGAGCAGAATGTCGGGGCTATCAAGGCTGTCAATCCAGGCTATTCAGATGTCCGACCGCTGGAGAGATCAAAGGCCGTCAAGCTGGAGGGTCCATTCTCGCGGGTACCTCGAGTACAAGACGAGGCACCACGGCACTAAACGAGTTTCAAGTTGATCAGGCCGACCACATTCATCCCGGACCGAGACAGAATTCTGAAACAATGCATTTCCGGCCTCCACGCGCGGTATGACTTCGCCGGTCGCTGGCCTCCCTGATAGAAATGCGGACTGCTGGTTCGGGGCCTCATTAGCCCGCGTGCGGCCCGCCAAGCACGGCTACTGTCCTCGACGGTGATGTTCCAATCGGCCAGGCATCTCACCCATTGGATGCTGTTGCGAATTTGCAACAAGCGCATTTTTTGGATGTCAGGGTGTAAATATCTCCCGCCCTAATACGTATCACCATTCCGACAGCTAATTCCTGACAAGGGAGCGGCACATGGCGTGGGGCGAGGGCAACTCCGCCTCCACATACCCGCCGGGACGTGCCGCCACTGGACGGCGGGGGATCGCGATTAGCATTCGGCCTGAAGCATGAGAAATGGCGGGGTCAAGGGGAGATATCTGCATGACTGACAAAATGGGGGGAACGTTCGATTCAAATTTTGATAGTGCGGAACAGGAGGTATCCAGGAATGGCATTCCATTTGGTGGAACAATAAGTTCGATCTTCCTAATGGCCACGTTAGCTATCGGGGCGTATCTCCTCTACGTGAGTATTACGAACGATTTTCCTCCAATCTGGAAAGCCGGATACTGGGTTTGCGCGATTTTTACTCTTTTGATCACTATGGCATGGACAGTAAGCATTTGCGGCAGATATGGCGTTGGGATAGGCCACATGATCGGTGGCGTATTGCTTTCGTCTCTCGCGGTAATATTCCTTGCGCTCACCCTCTGGCTTGCTCAACAAGCGCAAGGCGCCCCTGGCAGCGGAGGAGTACTCGTGATCATACTTGCGGCCATATTTGGGATTGCCGCCTTGGCAGTGAATGTCATGAAGACGAACTTGGTGTTCGGGACCTTTCTAACGGCAGTGCAGCTCACGTTTTCATTGGTATTGCTCGTTGGCCTTATTCTTTTCCTGGGGATGAGATCGAGCAGGAAATACTGAACGATTCCCGACCGGAGCTGGTCAACGGCCGTTGCGTCCTGAGATGCCGGAAGATGACGAGATTTTAGGAACTTATCTGGGCTCTCTGCCGTGGAGCCGCCGCTGCGGCCCACGGAAAGCCCCGTTGCGACAGCTGGAGGCGCGCATTTGAATTCAATCCTGGCAAACCTGCCACCCGAGGTGACTACCGCGAAGATAGGTCTTTTCTGGATCGTGGACGACAGGTCGGGCCGGGACACGTGCCTGGCCGAAGCCATCGACATCTCCAAGGGCGAAGTCTATGGCCCTTCTATAGTCAGCCCGAGGGGGCACTACACCTTCTGGTCTGAAATGCAGAGGCGAGGACCAGGCTGGCTCCGCAGCAGGGGACTGAGCGCGGCTTTGCTTGCGACGGAGTACGAGGACTGGCCTCGTGGCCGGGTTTCTTATTCCATAGACGCCGAACGGCTCATCCTAATGGCGGATCGCAGGTTGCACACCCCGTCGCGGATCGCCCTGATCAAGCAGGCGTTCGCCTTGCGCGATGGCTATTTCGACGTCCGGAGCGACAGTCATTACCAGCCAATGAGATTGGGATAGCTCGCATCGATAACGGTAACCAATCCGACGCTAGCATCGGCTTGCGAGATTTGGGCCAAAGGGGGGCCTAAACTGAATGAAGTTCTGCATCCATCGTGGCAGCAAGGAAATCGGAGGAAGTTGCGTCGAGTTGGAGCAGGACGGTCACAGGATCCTGCTGGACCTTGGGCAGCCGCTCGACCTCGAATTCGAGAGCGCAACCCTGCCGGCCGTCAGCGGCCTGCAGGAGCCGGACGCCGGGCTGCTGGGAATTGTTCTCAGTCATGGCCACCGGGATCACTGGGGCCTTCTTCCGAAACTCTCTCAGCCGATCGATGTCTATGTAGGCGGAAAGACCTTGTCGATCATGCGTGCCGCCAAGCCGTTCGTCCCGCGTGGATACGCTCCGGAGAGCCCCGTCGTCTATCGGGATCGTCAACCTTTCCGCGTTGGCCATTTCGAGATCACGCCTTTCCTTATGGATCACTCCGGTTTCGACGCCTACAGCCTGCTGGTCGAGGCCGGAGGCAAACGGCTGCTGTATTCAGGTGACATCAGAGCACATGGCCGAAAGGCTGCGCTGTTCGAGCGCTTCGTGGCGCATCCGCCAAAAGCCGTCGATGTCATGCTTCTGGAAGGCTCGAGCCTCGGCCGGCTCGCCGCAGGCGATCGGTTCGAGACGGAAAGCCAGATCGAGATCCGCCTGCATGATGCGATGCGCCAGACAACGGGAATGGTGTTGGTGGCCTGCTCGGTCCAGAACATCGATCGCGTTGTCAGCGTCTATCGGGCGGCCAAGCGCTCACGTCGGCAGTTGATCGTTGATGCGTATGGGGCAGAAGTCCTGAAAGCCACGGATACGGCGTCCATTCCCAAGCCCGCAGACTGCTGGGACGACGTGAAAGTCTATATTCCAAAATACCAGCGCCGGCTTTTGGTGCAGAACGAGATCGCTCATCTGGTCGACGCTTATAAAGGGCATCGGATATTCCCGGAGAAGCTGCCGGGGGAAGCCAGCAAGTCAGTGATGATCGTCAGGCCCTGGATGCTGTCGGACCTCCAGGAGGTTGGTGCGCTCAACGAGGCGCGCGCAATCTGGTCTCAGTGGGATGGATATCTTGCCCAGGAAACGGGCATCAGGTTTACGGAAAAGTGCCGCGAACTCGGCGTTCCGATGGAGACCATCCACACCTCGGGCCATGCCGATATTCTGGACCTTCAGCGATATGCCAAGGCGGTCGATCCCGGCAGACTCATACCGATCCACACCTTTTTTCCTGATCGGTACGAAGGTCTCTTTGCGAATGTCGTGACTTCTGAAGATGGGAACTGGTTGGAGGTTTGAAGAATGGATGAAGCGACATCACCCGTTCGCGCGAAAGCTGAGCCCCGAGAATTTTGAAATCCTGAAGGCTTTGGCGAGCGCAAGCGCGAGCGAACCAAACTGGTTTCGAGACGCACTCGATGATCCCGAGGTCTTCTTTGCGCTCCGCAACAATCGCGTCGATGCCTATTCCCGCGGTGCACTCATCTACAGGATTGATTTCCGGGCGGGGAAGGCGGTTCCGCACACCCACGTGAAATACTTGATCCGCGAACCCAGGAATGAACGGGCATACATTGCGATGCGAGGCGGAGCCTTCGACTACGACCCGCAGGCACGCATGCAAACGGATTATCGTCCAGGCCAGACCCTGAAGGAAATCAAGGGCGCATCGTACGCAAAGCAGAGCGAAAGCTACGGGGGTCTATCGCGCAATCAACGGTGATCCGCTTGTCGTCGACCTTGAGCTTTCTATCGTCCGGACCAAGGCGGAAAGGGAAGACGAAGACAATTCGACGGGTCATGACCGGATCGATATCGTACGCCTGGAGCCGAACGATGTGGGCTACAATCTCGTGTTTTGGGAGGCGAAGCTCTACGGGAACAGTGATCTTTTCACCGATCGCGTACTCAAGCAGGTCAAACGATATCACGGCCAGATCGAAAGACACCAGAAGGCCTTGGTTGAGCAATATCGGGCCGTTTGCGCCTTCCAGGCCGAAATTCTCAAGATGCGCCTTGACCGCAGGACACCTGGAATAGACAGCAGCGACATTGAGGTGATGGAACGATTGGCGAAGCCAGAAAGCCCTCTTGGGGTGGATGTCCGTCCAAGAATTCTCGCATTCGGTTATGACGGCCAGCAGAGAGAGCGCTGGAAAAAGCGAGAAGAAGAACTCCAGGCAGAACTGGGCGCAAAGAACAGGGTAAGGGGCATCGGAAAGCCATATGGTGGTTTTCTGGGCGTTGATCAGCGGATGCTCGATCGGGCTGCGCAACGAAGGGCATTGGCTCCTTCTCCTTGAGCGGCTCTACGCGGTTGCTAGAAGTATGGGATCGAGAAGCGTTACGACAATCTCAATCCCGGCCAGCAGCGCCTGAACATCGACGTTCAGCTGGGCAAGTTGGTTGATCCAAAAGAATATGAGTCATTCGTCTGAGGGGCATCACCATGTACACCGTCGACAAATTGAAAGCGATGACGCTTGAGCAGAGGGCTCAGATTTACAAGAACTGTCTGCGAAAAGGTGGCCCGGAAGCAGAAGCAATTATCGAAATGTTGAAAGCCACTGGAATGCCGTATCAAAAAGACAAATCTCTCGCCCATGGCGACCCCATTTATCGCGCAATGGAGGTTGTGATCAACAATCCCGAAAACGTCGAGAAGATGCTAGACGCTGCTGCCAAAGGCCGCCCACCGCTCGAGGCCGTAGATCCGTTGATAAAGGCCAAGCTCGGTAACGACTATGGCCCTCACAATGACGGGACAGTGACGGCAGGCTATCTTGTTGGCCAAAAAATGTATGCGCTAGGTTACGACAAGACTCGAGCACTACCCTTGGTTGGTTGCGTAGCAAAGACAGCCGCCACTTTCAGAAAGAGGAAGCCATCGCAGTCGGGGAACTCGGAGGCTAAAGCATCTTCCGATTAAAATATCGGCATATATTCTGTTGCAATGGTTGCGGCGGCTGCATCGGTGATTAGGTCAGATGCCAACAGGAGCTTTGAAAATGCCTATGACGAATCGACTCGGCACCCCTGTGTCGGCAGCCAACATAACACACGAAAGGGGGCCGAAAGGCCCTTCTTCATTTATGGAGGCAGGGAGTCGCGACACCAACTGTTGGATCAGCGTGGCCCTCCAAAGTTAGACCAGACCTCGCAAGCGTTTGGCAAAGTGTTGATGAGCGGCTGCAACATTTCCGCGTAGGTGAAGTAGAAACGCCCGGAGCCCTCCGGGTCCGCACGGTACGGTGGCGATACGTCGTGAATTGGAGCAGGCGGTCAAGTTATGCCAGGAACGGCGATGCGCATTTGTCTACGTCAATTTTGGCCATGTGCGTCTGTGGCGCAGACATTACCACATGTGGCAAATGCTCAAGGATAGTGGCCTAACGCTGATCGATTTGGAGCCTATACCCCTCTCGATAGATGGGCAGCAATTTGATCGATCAAACATTTCGAAAAGTGGCGGGACAACGAGCGCAGTTGGAGAAGCGATCAACGACAGGCGATCGTGGCAGCGTTTGCCGAGGCGTTAGAGAATGCCAGAAGGGCGATGGCGTTTCCAGAAGATAGCTAGTTATCTCAACGAGAAGGGGACACCAACGGTTACGGGTAGCGAGTGGAGCGACGAAAGCGCCCGGAAATTCATGCCCTGACATGTCCGTCTCCATCAACTACTCGGCGGCGAAGCCGACTATCTCGCCCAAGAAATCGATGCTCAGGCGGTTTCTTCCAACGGTTCTCCCTCTTGTTCTTCTTCCCCGTTGTCAGAAAGCTCCGTGTTGAAATCCGGCAGTTCCACCGTCTCGACATCGCGAAGCTTGCGCTCCAACGCTCTGGTGCGGCGGCCGGCATCCTCGACCGTTCGCTTGGCGGTATCGAGCTGTTTTCCGAGCTTGCTCCAGACTTCGCCGTACTTGCGGAATTCAGCCTTGGCGGCGCCAAGCACCTGCCAGACTTCGCTCGACCGCTTCTCGATCGCCAGTGTGCGAAATCCCATCTGCAGGCTCGTCAGTAGCGCCGCGAGTGTGGTGGGACCCGTCAGAACCACACGGTATTTGCTCTGGATGTCACCACCGAGACCGGGGCGCCGAATGGCCTCCGCGAAAAGCCCTTCCGTTGGAAGATACATGATTGCGAAATCCGTCGAGTGCGGCGGGTGTACGTATTTCTCTGAAATCGTTTTGGCCTGCAGGCGAATGGCACGCTCTAGACCCAAGCCGGTAGCCTCTATATCGGCCGGTGATCCCGCGTCCTGGGCGGCTAGAAGCCGCTCATAGTCTTCCTGCGGGAACTTTGCATCGATCGGCAGATAGAGCGGAGCATCATCGTTCCTACCCGGAAGCCGAATTGCGAACTCGACAACTTCGTTGGGGTCTGGGTTGATGCGCACATTCCTCGCATATTGGTCGACTGTCAGTAGATCCTGCAGGACCATTTCCAGCTGCATCTCGCCCCAACCGCCACGGGATTTGACGTTGGTGAGGACCCGCTTGAGGTCGCCAACGCCCGTTGCGAGAGTCTGCATCTCGCCAAGGCCTTTGTGGACCAATTCCAGTCGGTCGCTAACGATCTTGAAGGATTCGCCGAGACGGCTCTCAAGTGTGCCTTGCAGCTTTTCGTCAACCGTCAGGCGCATCTGCTCGAGTTTTGCTTCATTCTCCTTCCGTAAATGCTCCAGGTTTGAGTTGAGCGCCTCACGTATGGACTCCTGCTTCTTCTCGTTCGACTCGGTAAGCGACTTGATTTGCGTGGCGATGGCTTCCAGGCCGTCTTTTTGATCCCTGCGAGCTTCGATGTGCGCCTTTTCGAGTCGCTCGGCCAGTTCCCTCATTGCTTGGTTTGTCTCGCCGAGACGCCTCGCGTGCATGTCCGAAAATGCATCGGTGCTTTGCTTCAGGCCGGTCTCCAGCGCTGTCTGGCCATCGCTCGATTCCTTCCGAAGCGCGGCAAGCTGCTCATTCTGTTGGGTCCCCAGCGTTGCCAGGCGGCTTTCGATTGCCTGGAGAAGCCGTACCAGGAACTGGTTCAGTTCCTCCCGGCCATTGCGGCTGTCGTCGCGGAACACCGTTTCCAGCTTTTGAATTCCCTGCTCGAATTGGCTCGGCTCCAGAGCGAAGCCTTTCAGGCGATTGATCTTGGTGCCGAGATAGCGTATTGGCACCCCAGTTCCGCTCTGGCGCGTGCCTTCGCCTCGTGGTCCATGAAATAGACATCTGCGCCATGGCGACGGCGCCGGCATCCGTAGGCCAGAATGGCGTCGATGACGTCAGCCCTGATCCCTCTCTGTTGGCACCGAATTTCGGCATGGCGGGTGAACATCGGTCCTTCCTCCTTCCTTCGATGTCCGGAGATAGAGCGCAAGGGTGCCATTTCCTGTCATGTCGTTTGCGAAGCCGTCTTCGTCTGACACCCGCATTGACCGCGGCCATATTGCCTCAACGCGCACAGTGTATTCACAAGCCGCATTTCGCGAATGTTGCTGCAGGGAATGTCGAGGAGCTTCGGGCTCGCAAAAACCAGCGCCAAGACTTGCGCGCGCGAGACCGCGACATTGATCCGGTTCAAGCTGAACAGGAAATCAACACCGCGCGGAATTTCGTCGTACGATGAGCTCGTCATTGAGATCAGGCAGACAGGCGCCCCCTGGCCCTGGAACTTGTCGACGGTTCCGACGCGCGCGCCCGCAGGGAGAGCCCTTTTAAGCGCGTTGACCTGGGCGTTGTAGGGCGCCACTATCAAGAGGTCATCGAGTGTTATCGGCCGTTGCCGTCCGTCGCGGTCGCGAAATGTCTTTCCCAAGAGACGCGACATCTCGCGCTTGATGGCTTCGATCTCTTCTGGAGAGGTTTGCCTGTTGCCGGAGTGCACGATTTCGCGCAGGCGAACACCCGAAGCGGGTTCTTCGACGAGAATGGCCTGCCTTGCTGCGCCATCGTCCGATCTCAGCCTGCCATCATAAACCATCTCGGAAACGAACTGGCAGAGATCGGGATGCATCCTGCGCGAGACGGGCAGGAAAATGCCAGCGTCTGGGGGAACCGTGTTATGGCCCGCAAGCCGATATTCGAGCGATGAGAGACCGCTCTCGCCCGGATGTGCGCCTTGCACGGGTTGCGGCAGCTGCATCGGGTCGCCCACAAGAACGATATTCTTCGCGCAGGTGCTCATGGCGATGAGATTCGCAAGCGAAACCTGGCCGGCTTCGTCGACAAACAGATAGTCGAAGGTTTGTTCGAAGTCGGGTCTGGCGAAGAGCCAGGCCGTTCCGCCCACCACGGAAGCCGAGAAAAGCTGCCGGTCATTGTTGCTCGTCGCCACGTAGATGGATCGGTTATAGCCTTCATCGCCGCCATGGCCATTCTTCTTCGCGATGCTGACCGGCCGCTTGAGTTCGGCTGCCCTGTCAGCGACCGCAAAAAGAAGATTCTCAATTGCCTTGTGGCTATTCGAAGCAACCGCGACGCGCTTGCCACGCCCGACCAGATCCAGGATGGCGCGCGAGCTGACATAGGTTTTGCCCGTCCCTGGCGGCCCCTGGATCACCAGTAAGGTTCCATCCATGTCAGCGATGGCCGTCACAGCTTCCTGAACAAGATCCCGTTCCGGATTGATTATGCTTGCTGCCCGGTTGCCGGCGTGGAAGCGAGGTTTTGCGCGGTGCATCAGGTCAAGGACAGCTGTATATCGCCTGTCATCACGAATAATGGAGTCCACCACCCGTTCCACAGCCCTCTCGATGGCTTCGGTTCTGAGCGGACCCGGGGGAACAAGCGAGGTTGCCGCTGGGGCGCCATCGAACCATTTCTTGGGAAAAAGAACCTCGGCCGTATTCTCGGCGAGATCGATCTCGGCAGAAACAGGTGCGGGAGCTCCATTCAACTCGACGTGGCAGTCTCCAGACTGGAGCTTACTTTCCTGTTCCGGGAAACAATAACTGCGCACCCAATGATTGCCTTCGCTTCTGGCGGGCGACGTGGCTTCCAGCGCGCCAAGGCAATCCAGATCATCAACGAGCCTCTCTGGCTCCCGGCCCATCTTGTCGAAAACCGACCACCAGGCCGGTTTCCGTTCGCGCCGGTGAAAATGGCTGAGGTCAAAGAGTAGATCGGCAAACGTGTCGCCGAACCGCTGCCGCACGGGGGCTAGCCTACTGTGCAACTCGTCAGCCGAAGCCTGTTCTACACTGACTTTCTCAAAATCGAAGATCTTCTCGTCGACGACGACCTTGTCAGCTCGCCATGGCATGTCGGCCGGACGCACGGCAGTAATGAGCCAATCCCGCAACTTCTGTGTCGAGATACAGTCGATCCGGTTGTAGTCACGGATCTCGTCGAGGATGTGTTGGTCACCGCTGTCTCGCCATTCCTCGTAGGCCACGACACTGCCGCCCGCCGTCTTCACCTCTCCCGTCCGCTCCTCCATGTAGAAGACTTCGAGGTTTTTCAGTGAGTATCTCGGCTCCGAGACAATGATCCCCCCGGAAACCACCCGATAGAGGTCGACGAAGCGGCCTTCCCGCAGCATCTGGTCAAGCAGCGATTCACCTATGCCATGAATGCTGGTCAGCCGCCGCAGTGCGGCGACTTCATAGTCTGCATAATGGTAGATGTGCGCGTTGGGATGCTGGCGCAGCCGCGCCTCGAAGAACGCCATCAGCTGGCGGAGAGCATACTTTTCTTCTACCCTGTCGTGGCCCCAGAAATCCTTGAAGGCACCGACGCCGTCGTCCTCAAACCAGAGGCCGTGAAGATATTCCAGGCCGCCTTCGTAGAAAGGGTCACCCTCGATGTCATAGAAAAGATCAGCTCGATCCGGTCGGGGGAGCAGGGCCAGTCCGCGCTGCGGATCAAAAGCCTTCAGCTCGAAAGCGGGCGGGCCACCCGCACGCCGATCCGTTTGCAGGCGGGCCTGCATCTTCAATCTGGCAAGAGTGTCGTCGGCAAACTTCGAAACGCGTTTGTCGAGCTGCCCGAGAGCAGTCATCGTGGTCACACTCGCAGCCGTCAGCTTATCCCGCTGGGATTTGGAGATACCCGCCACGAGCGCCAGGCTGTCGGTCTTCTCCCAATGTGCTTTGCACTGCTCCCGCCACCGGCAGAGATTGCACATCCTCACCGGGTCAGGTGAGGTGTCCGGCGGATCGGCGACGAACCCTTCGAGCCGCCCGCGCGCATTCCTTGCGTACGGGGCGTATTCATTCAGACGAAATGAAAAACGCTCGCCGGTGCCAAGCTCAAGATGCGCCTGCTCGGGTTCGGTGCCCTGAAGCCGCGCCAGGAGATCGGAATAAAGGACGAGCTGGAGGATGTGCTTCGGATCGGGCTTGCGCTTGAGCTTGGTGTCAATAACCTCGTAGGAAAACGGGCCTAGCAAGGAAGGTCGCTCCACCTTGACGAGGAAGTCCGACCAGCCTCCCCAGGGCGCGTCAAAGAAGGCCCCCTGAAAAATGGTGTCCGGACCCTCGAAGAGCTTTTCCCGCGTGAGTTCTGCCGCAACCGGCAATGCGAGGTCCCGCGATATTGCCAGAACCCATCGCCCATCATTCCGCAATTTGGCGAGATAATTCGCTTCGTGCTGATCACCATACTTCTGAAGAAGCTGCGCATCCTCGGAATCCTCTGCCGGGACCAGGGGCTCTCCCCTGGCATAGCGAAGGTCCATCGCGGTGGCGTGCTGACATCCCATGAACCGCATCAGATCGGATGCGGAAAGCAGGATCTTTCCACTTTCAAGTTTCATGCCCACACCCCAATGCCACAGCTAATAAAACCGTAAGCAATGGCCATGACAATAGTTGGCACCCCGGGGCGGCGACGGATATGTCATTCGAAAAGGCACAGGAGCTTATCGGTCTCGCAACTTTTGTGGCTGCGCGATGGTCAGGCGTGACGCTTGGCGATGTGATCGATCAGCTTCAGGTTTCCAAGCGAACTGCGCAGCGCATTCTTCACACCCTGGAAATCCAGTTTCCTGATACGGAGGTCTTCTTCGACGACGAAGGTAGGAAGCGGTGGCGCCTGGAGAGCGGTGCGCTGCGTGATCTCATTACCCTTACCCCTGACGAACTGGCCGCGCTGGACCTTTCGGTCGAGATTCTGGAACGGACTTCGCAGGGTGCAGAGGCTGAACAGTTAAAATCGTTGCGTGAGAAAATTGTCGCGCTTGTTCCGCGCAAGCGTCTGGCACGTCTGGAAACCGATCACGACGCATTGCTCGAGGCACTCGGTCTTGCGGCGCGCCCGGGGCCGGTTTCGCGCATCGAGCCGACGATTGCCGCTACGATTGCAACCGCCCTGAAAGCCTCAGAACGGCTGCGGATTGTCTATCAATCCCGGCAGTCGACCGAGCCAAAAGAGCGTGTCGTCGAGCCCTATGGCGTGCTCATTGGCATCAGGCGCTATCTGGTCGCCAAGCCAAAATCCGACTCAGCCGGATCTTTCCGCCACTATCTCGCCGAGAAGATCGAGGCTGCTCAGCTGACCGGCGAAATTTTCGAGCGGGATCCCGGTTTCGACATCCATAGACACGCCGACAGGGCCTTTGGGGCCTTTCAGAATGACGGCGAATTCGATGAGGTTGTATGGCGATTTGCGCCGCAAGCGGCTTCCCATGCCCGAAGCTTCCTG
Organism: Mesorhizobium sp. B3-1-8; assembly: GCF_006439495.1. Lineage (NCBI taxonomy): Bacteria > Pseudomonadati > Pseudomonadota > Alphaproteobacteria > Hyphomicrobiales > Phyllobacteriaceae > Mesorhizobium > Mesorhizobium sp. B3-1-8. The sequence continues at coordinate 10,689 of NZ_VFTK01000031.1, read as the reverse complement.
TTTCATCCGGGCCAAATCTTGGAAGAACTGCCCGACGGATCACTGATGGTTCGCTTCCATGCCGCCGGTCATCTCGAGATGTGCTGGCATCTGTACATGTGGGGCGACAAGGTGGAGGTGATCGCTCCCTTGGCTCTACGTGAGATGGTGCGAAATTATCGGCGCGCAGACTTTCCCTCGCTTCCTTAGGAACGGACTAACCCTCATCGAAGGGTGACAGGTTTTGTCTTCCGGCTATTGCATATTCTATTTCAGAGCAGTTCGTCAGAGTGGGCGGGCCAAGGAGCAATAGATTGCTGGTTTGCCAAGCGCGCTTTCCGCGCTTCCGGCTTTGCAGCGAGTTAGCTGCTCCTCTGCTGTAAGGATTTGGTAGTCTACTCGAAGGGCGATTCGAAGTGGGAGGGTTTTAGGTGCGCCAGCAGACAATTGAACGGGCGAAAGATGAGTTCGACATTCTTGGCGAACTCAGCGCGCGCTTGTCACAAAAAATACGTGAAGGTTATCGATCCGCGCGGCCCGAAGTCATTCGCAATATTGAGCAGGTGGAGCTGGTGAATATCAGCGATGGCTTGACAAAGGCGTTCGAGGAAGTCGCAAAGCGTGGGTATGGACGTGTCGTGTTCGCAGACGAGTACGATGAAAACGGAGACTACGCTGGCGCTACTTATTATCGGGTTTCACAAGCCAATGCCGGTTTCCCGGACAGACCAATCCGCCTTGTAGCTCGCAATTCGCCTGTCGGAAGCCAGATAGCGTCTTGTTCTATCGGAGATGAAATCTCGGTTCGCGTACCGAAGGGAGAGCGCTCGATCCTCGTTACCGGAATTGTCGACATCACCGGCATGAGCAATCTTCTTCGCGAAAATCCGGACGCGAAGAGGCTCCTGTTTAGGGTTGGCGAGGGCCTCACGGACGAGGAGGTGTTCAATCTGCGGGCGTTCGTCCGCTCGTTGCCGGGTCCTGCCCGAACGCCAGATACCGACGAGTTCGGAGGCGAGCCTGTCCCGGGCGATCCTTCAACCGAAGTCGATGAATCTTTGTCGGTTGGTAGCCATTCGGAAGACGGGGTCGTTCAAGCCCAGCCAACGCCGGAGTTGGATCTGTTGCCTTCGGACGAAGTGTCTGAAGATGCTCAAGCCGATCCTTTCTGGCATATCCGCCGAGACGCCTTTTTTGGTGACGATGCGGAGGTTTCGCTCGGCAGCCAGTTCTTCACACAAACAACAGCCAACCAAGAAGCCGGCATTCAAACGGTAAGAGGTCTGCAGATTGTTCATGGCATTGCGGGGAGTGGCAAGACGTCGGTCGCCCTTGGTCGGTTGAAGTTCTTCGCGAACTTCAGATCATTGGAGAATCTGCTTGAGTACGGGTTGCACGAACGTGACTTCGCCGACTTTGACGCCAGCGGGATGATTGGCTTCGTGCTGAGCCCGAGTCTGGTCTCGTATCTGAAGCAGACGGCCGAGAGCTTGGACATCGGAGCGATGAAGATCCAAGATTTCGCGGAATTCCTGCACGCCGAGCGCACGCATCGTCGCGTATTCAACGGTCGTCCGTTCAAGAAGTCTTCGGAACCCTGCCACCCGGAGCAGAAGTCGGTGCGCTGGCTGAAGATACTAGATATCGTAGCGGCAGCGTACGTCGCAGACGGTATGAGGGAGATAGCCGCGGCGCCTCTCGTAAAGCCAGCGGTCCCCGGAGCTGAAAAAATATCGGACCGGCGCTGGGAGCAACTGATTACGGACACCTGGGGCAAGGGACCACTGAGGTTTCGGCTTCAAAGCTTGGTCAGAAGCTTGGAGGTAGTGGCGCCGGATCTCGACGTTCGGACGTTCGTTTTGCGCAAAGTGGCGATCGAGATCGACCGCCGAATACGCCTTGGGGAAAATGAATCGGGCGGTCTCGAACCGAGTGAGCGGCGAATTGTCCGCGAAGCCGTCGAGAACGCTCAACAGCGGCTGTTCAGGCTTCTCAATCCACAAGAGCTGTATGTCCGCATATTTACCGAGCCTGCGTACCGCACACGGATCGAGGAACTTGCCCTAAGTGTGGGCATCTCGTCGAAGGACGTCGTTGATCCGATAGTCGAGCGCCTTAATCAGAACCTGGTTACAGATGACGATGTTATCTGCGCGCTGTGCCTGAACGCACTGTCGTGCGATCAATTCGAGCGTGACATCAGGGCTATCCCATACCTGCGGACATTTGCGGAACGAGTTGGCGTCTTTATCGACGAATACCAGGATTTTAACGAGTTGCAGGTCCTCCTGATGGGCTACAAGGCCCTCCCAAAGTACTGGCTCGTCACAGTCTCTGGGGACGCCAGCCAACGGCTCCATCGAGACGGTCTTGCAGAGGTGCAGCGGGCGTTCCCTCAAATTGCAATGCGCCATGCATCCGTTCTTCTGGACCGCAACATGCGCCAGACTGGTCCGCTTGCAGCGCTGTCAGCCTGTTTCCGTTCACTAACGGAGGTGGATGGTGGTCAGATGGTCGGCGCCTGCAATGCCCCTTTGGACGTGTATGAGGATCCCGCGGAGTTCGCCCGGATGGCGATCGATCGCATTGTCGCGCTTCCGGAGACCGCTAGCGTAGCTGTCATTTGTGCCGACGATCAGGATGTTGATCGCTGGTTCGCGTTGATGCATGGCGATCTCGATGCGAACTTCCGAAATCCGATGATCTCAGATCATTCAAAGCTGACGATGCGGTTTCACACTCATTTCACGACCCCGGTAGAAGCAAAGGGGCTTGAATTCGACGTGGTTGTGATCCCGAACTTGGCGGCATACGACGGCTCCGACGCTGTTGGCAGGAATTCGCTCTACGTCGCGGTTAGCCGTCCGCGTCATGCTCTTCTGATGGGTTGCGACTATGAGGCCATCGGCTCGTCGATGGTCGCTGGTATGGTGGATGACGGACATCTCGTGCTTCGAACCCAAGAGCTAGTAGGTGACCCAGTCGACCGCGTAGCGTAGCGGCGTAGCTAATTAGAGCTATGTCAGCTCGTTGCCTATTTGCACTCCCCGATTGACAGCCGGCGCTCCAAAGACGGCCATGCTCGTGGCAATCGGGAAGGGGCTCTCAGTGTGGAATTCCGATTTTACACTGAGTGCGTGCTTGTGGTCTTTCGCGACAGAGATTTTGAGATGTTAGGAAAGATGGCTCTGGCGGGGGCGAAGGGCACGTTCCGTACAATTCGTCTGGGTCGACGGGCAATCGAGCGCACGTTCAAGACTGGCGTTGGTAGCGGCGGCGATTGGTGGGACCGCTGTCGCGGGTTTCAGGTTCGCGTTCGGCCGGGACATTTAGGAGAAAACAAAAAAGAACGTCGAATCGCGCTTGGAGGAAGCACCGCTGCCAGGGCCGCAAGGTGCTGGTGGGAACGCCCATTCGCGGCCTTTGTTTGTGCTAATCTTTGAACGTCCATATTCTCGGGAGGCTCTTTATTTTATGAACGAATTCGCGGTGCTTCCATCACCGATTGCGGCCGATAGTGACGCCGACTTGGGCGCTCGCGCCGCGCGGATGATCTGGGACGATCAGTCGGGTGTCGATGATCTGATCGATCCGCGCACTCCCGATTTCGCCAATGCCGTGGTCACGGGATTGGCGAGTGCTTTGGCATCATCGCCCGGTGCCTTGAAAAAGATGATGCGCGGCGCGGCCGCCGCCGCCGAGGATTTGAACGTCGAGCCGTTTCAGGGGCTGACGGAAGTGATCCAAAACGCGGATGATTTACGCGCCGCGGAAGTGCGCTTCGCCCTCCGCGACATGGATGCCGGCCGCGAGCTATTGATCGTGCATAACGGCCAGCCGGTTGCCTGCCAGCACGTGCTGGGCATGGCGCTGCCGTTCGTTACGACTAAGACTAACAAAACCGATCAGCGCGGGCGGTTTGGCATTGGCCTGAAGACGCTCAAGCGCATCGCAGATAATCTCGCGATCCATTCGGCGCCGTATCATTTTTCCGGGGATCAGCTTTCGGTCCAAGTTGTGCCAGCGGAAGGACCGCTGCCCGGCTTCTACGACCCCGTGACCGACACGATGATCGTCCTGCGCCTGAAACCGGATTTCAGCGAGGAGGGGCTGAAAGCCTGGTTCGCGGAGTGGGAGGACGATGGCCTAATCTTCTTGACCTGGGTCTCGAGTTTCCGCTGGTGTGATCTAACCGGCGCAACCATGGAAGGCCGCACCCTGACCTTCGGCGCGTGGGAAGACATGGCCCTGGTTGGCGGTCGCGCCTCCATCACCGCGCTATCGAGACGCGAGGTCCAGAGCACGGCGGCGTCGTGGACCGTGTGGCGCGCGACCTTGCCCGTGCCCGGTCATCTGCATCCAGCTCACAAGGCGCGCCCCGACGTGACGCGAATTTCCATCGCCGTGCCAAGCGCTGCGGGCGCGGGAAGTCTTTATATCGGCTTCAAGACCCGCGTCTCAGTGGACCTGTCATTTTCGCTCGACGCGCAATTCGATCCCAGCACCACGCGCGAGGCCTTGATCGAAAGCACGTGGAACAACTGGCTGATCGAGCGATGCGGCGATGTACTTGGCGAGATCGCGCATGGCCGTATGCTGGCGACGCCCAAAGACGCCTGGCGCTTCGTGCCGGTCGCTGCCGAGTATATCGGCAACGAAGGGGACCGTTGGCTGCGTGGTGGCTTCGCGAAATCATTCGAAACCGTGCGCGATTGGCTTGGCGAGCATGCGGCGATCCTGATTGGCGGCGCGCCCGTCGCCTTGTCGAACATCGCCTATGAATACGCCTACCTAAGCGATCTTCTGACCGACGCCGATATCGAGGCGCTGGCCGAGGGATCGCGGGCGCTGCCGCGGGATGTTCGTGATGAGGGCGGCAGGTGGCGCACGGTGCTCGATCAAATCGGAGTCTGCGCCACTGTTGGCACCACGGAGTTGCTTGAGGGCTTCAAGCAGTCGCTGTTTCAACCGAAGGGACCAAGTTGGTGGGTGAAAGCCGCGCGCTTGTTGGTGGAGATCCACGCCGATGAGGAACTATTCGATGTGCCGTTCTGGCTGACTGATGAAGGCCGCGCGGTGGTGTGCAAGCGCAAAGGCGCTACGGCCAAGCCGCTCGTTTTGGGCGGAGAGTTTTCATTGTTTTCCCTACGCTGGAACCTGCTCGATCGCCTGCATGCCGCGTACGGCACCGAGAAGGACGGCGAAGTCGCTATTAGATGGCTGGATGAACACGCGGCGTTCCGGACAAGTGTCGATGCATCGACCGAACTCGCGGCCTTCGCCGAGCGATTCGCGGCTTCACCGCTAGAGATCGAGGACGCGGATTTGCGCGAGCTTCGTAACCGCTTCGATGAGCTGAGCGACCGCCGCGCGGATGAGCTCGGCCATGCCGTGGGCGCGGCGCTAATGGTGGACGGCTTCGTCTACAAGAGTGGCAAGATGCACCGGCAGAAGGTGAGTCCGACGGAAGCCTATCTCTGCAAGACCTTGGACAGCGATTTCCCCAATTGGCCCACGGCGGCCGAGAATATACCGGGCATTCAATGGATCTCCGCCGGGTACGATGAGAAACTGAAGACGGGCGCCACCCGCGCGCAGCGTAAGCGCGCGGACGGGACCATCTCGAGAGGCCCGCGCAAGTTCTTCGCCCTGCTTGGCGTGGAGAACGCGCCGCGACTGAAGCAAACCGGGTTGGTCCGTTGGGGCGGTACCACGCGGAACCGGGAACTTCGCGCGGCCCAGGCCGAGCAAGTGCCGGCCGATTGGATCAGTCCCGATCTCGATCGCGTCCTGGCCGCATTCCCCAAGTTCTCCAAGAAGGACCTGCGCGAGAGAAGCCCCGCTTTGTTCAAGGCCATGGCGCGCGCCTGGGAGCGGTCTTACGCCAATCGCAAGATGGTGGCCTCGCAGCACGAGGCGCGTGTCTATGTTTATCCGAAGGCACCTGTCACCGCGCAATGGCTGATCCAGTTGCGTGAGACGCCGTGGGTGGCGATCGGCAAGGGCGAGTTGGTGACGCCGAACGAAGCCGTGGTGAAGACTCAAGAGACGCAAACGCTCTACGCCAGCACGGCCTTCGCGGTCGGCATCGATCTGGGGGATTTTACTGCGGACTTCGCGGCGACGCTTGGGTTGGTCACCTCGGTGCGGGTCAGCGATCTGGTCAAACTGCTGCGCGAGACGCGCGATGGGGTCGAGGCCGTCGATGACCCGCAGGTCATGGCGATCTATCGCAATATCGCGAAATACGTGCCGCGCGCGGTCGTGTGGAACACCCGCATCGGCGACATGACCGCCCAGGATTTGCGCAAGGCTTTCACGGAGAACCAGGGGCTTATCCACGTCGGCGGCAATGTTTGGCGAAGGCCAAACGAGCTTATGCGCGGCAAGGATATCTTTCATGACCGCTCGCGCTTCGTGCCGGCTGGACCGGCCATTGCGAGCCTCTGGTCGGCCTTGGATGTGCGCGAGCCTACGCTTGATGACTGCCTTGCGTTCTTGAAGTCGCTGGCGGGGCAAGCGTATGACGTGGGGGTCACGTCACGCCTGATCGACGTATATCGCTACATGGAGCCGCTGCTGGCCAATGCGGAGCGGCGGCACCGCGAACGCATGAAAACGCTGCCGCTGTACTGCGGCGACCGTTGGGAGTCCGAGCGGCCTATTTTCCTGGTCGAGGATTCCGAACTTAGATCGCAATTGGCGAAGGCTCTGCCCGCCAAGAAATTCTGGACGCCGCCATGTGATCTTCGCGAGCTGGCGACGTTCATGGTTTTCACAGGCGTAACGCGGAGCGAGCCCGCCCTGGTCGTCGCGGATGATCGCGACACGGCCCGGGATCGTGGCGATGGGACACGCGCGCACTTCCGGCAGACGGTCGATCACCTCTCCGATGAATTAGCGCGCAACGACCCAGAGGTGCGTCAGCGCATGGCGATCAGTTGGGACGCGCTGCGGGAGATTCCGTTGTTCGTTCATGCCGGTCCGATTGCGGTTCTTGCGAGGGACGAGGAATTCTCGGCGATGAAAATTCCGATCCAGCTTCAGGCGTTGATCGTGCGCGATCCGCTCGAACTGCATGTCTGGGACGAGGCTCTGCCCAAGCGCGAATACGGTGGCCACGCGATCGCGTCGCTGTTTCCGCATGCCTCGCGCCGCGGCATCGAGGCCGAATGGGTGGTGGCCTGGCAGGAGGCGCGCGATACCGCGGCCGAAGCCATTCGCCTCGCATCGGACGAGGAACACGCCGAGGCGATGGAAGACCGCGCCGCCAAGATCAACGCGACCCCGAAAAAGAAAATTTCGGTGAGCACACCCGGCGGGAAGAGCCCCGCCTTGAAGCCCCGAACCCTTAAGAACAGCGTCGGTCCCATTCTAGGCGCCACGGTGGTGCCGGGCAGCAATCCGAAGCCGGCGCCACCGCCGGCAAAGCCGAAGCTGCACGACACGCCGCCTCCGACAAAGCCGTCCGATCCCGGATCGCGCACGGCATCGGCGGCCTATACCGATCGCGATCTGGAACAACGCGGCTGGGAGTTGCTAACGCAGGCGTTGGAGACCTCGGCGGAGGAACTGCTGGTAGATTTCCGCAGCCGGCATGGCGTAGGTGCCGATGGCGCGATCGACTGGAAGACTTTCGTCGAAATGAAAGCGACCGGTCGCGCGCCACAGAGTTCGATCGAGATGTCCAATGCCGAATACGAGCGCGCCAAGGAACGCGGCAATGACTTTATCCTTGCTTTGGTCAGCGGCCTCGAAGATGGGTATCAGGACGAGGTGAGGTTGATATTCGACCCGGCCCATCGCGCGACCGTCCGCCCGTTGAACGGCGTGAAGCTAGTTGCGTTGACAGAAGCGCCTTTGGTCCTGATCCCGTTTGGGAACGCAGAGGAATGACCTTATTTACCGTGTCTCAATTCTCAATCGGTAGTGAATAATTTTACAAGCTGCGTCCCTGGCCGATCGCTGGGACTTTCTCATTCACGGTTGCGTAAGGAGGCTGCCATAAGCGCAGCATTGCCATTGACCCGGCACCGCTGTTTTCGGCTACAGACGTCGTTTCAACGGTCGCCGATGCATCCTTCAGAACGGATCTTTCAGTGAAACTGCGGTATTTGCAAACCCAGACCCGGATTAGCTGGGCGTTGGATGTCGTGGCGCTTGGACAGTCCGCACAGTGTCCCGCCGGAAAGATATCCCTGCGCGACCTGCCGCTTAAACTCCGGTGCTGTGAGCGCGATACCCATGATCGCAGTCTGGCCTCATCTCCCGTTGCCGAGCGTGCAGCCGATGGGCAATACACGATGGCCAGTTGGACATTGGTCTAGGATTGGCGCTTGACCTATTCTTCTCGGTGGGGAATCCTTTGACCAGTCACGCATCGGCTCGCTATCAATGTGATACATTGCGTGATACAAAGCGCGTCTCGAAATTTCTGAATTTCAATCTAAGTGCTTGATTTTCCTTAAGGCACATGAAGGGATGGAGCCCATTTCCCGCTCCAAATAAGCCCGCTACCCGCTCCAGATTTCCTCCTCGCATCCCCCAAAGAAAACGCCGCGCGCCGTGGCACGCAGCGTTTCCATCTCATCCAGCCGTTTAGCTGTTGAAGGCCGAGGCGACCTGATGGTTCTGCGGCACCTGGCCGTTCGGCGTCAGCTTGTCGACGATGCCGGGCAGCGCCGTGGAGAGCTGCTGCAGCAGTTCCTGCTCGTTCATACCGGTGCGCTGCGCGATTTCGCGGATCACCGCCGGGCCGAGCGCCGAGCCGAGATCGCCCGGGTTGATCGACTGGTTCTGGCCGGTGCCGACCCATGAATCGGCGACGTTGCCATGGCCGGCATTCTTCAGCTTGTCGAGCAGGCCGCCGAGACCGCCGAGCAGGCCGCCATCGGCGGACGCGTCGGTTCCCGCGGGCGTCGGCGCCGGCGCTTGCGGCGTGGCCGCCTCTTCGCTTCTGCCGCTCAGCATCTTGCCGACCAAAAGCGCGCCGAGCGCGATCATCAGGGGTTTGGTGATATTGCCGCCCGGAACGGCATTGTCGAAAAGGCCCATAGTGGATCTCCTTGTCCAGCCAAGTCCGCCCGGCCCCACAATGGCGCAAACGGACGGAATTTCAAGCTGTCTTGAGCTTTTGACAATCATATGACCATGATGGCGCGGCGGGGAAATTTGGAGGGAAATTATGGGCATTATCAGCTGGATCATTCTGGGCATCGTTGCTGGCTTCATCGGCAGCAAGATCGTCAACAAGACCGGTCAGGGCATGATCATGGATATCGTGCTCGGCATCGTCGGCGCCGTTGTCGGCGGCGTTATCTTCAGCGCGTTCGGCGCGTCGGGCGTCACCGGCCTCAACATCTGGAGCCTGATCGTGGCCGTCATCGGCTCGGTCGTCGTGCTGTGGGCCTATCACCAGATTTCCGGCAAGCGCACGCTGTAGAGGCAAGCAAAGCCGCATTTGATCGGCTGCTGAAGGTCGACCCATTCCGGATCGACCTTGGTTGGACTCGTGTCGTCAGGCGACCATCGCCAGCCGGCGTTTTCTTTCGTCGAGCGAGACGATGGCGAGGCCGCTGGCCATCACCAGCAGGATGCCGCAGACGGCGAGCGCGTTGGGAAACTGGCCGAACACCAGCAGTCCCGAAATAACCGCCCAGACGGTAAAGCAGTAATAGAAGGGTGCGACCGCGCTTGTCGGTCCGACCCGGTAGGCCATGAAGATGAAGAAATGGCCGAAGATCAGGAACAGGCCGGCGCCGGCGATCAGCAGCAGATGATGTCCTTCCGGCATCACCCATTGCTCGGAGACGACATGCGCCGCGCCTGAGCCGACCAGCACCACCACGACAGCCGAGATGGCGACGATCATGCCCGGCACCTCGGCGCCCACCTTGCGCCCGGCAAGGTCGCGCACCGCCGCGAAGGCGGCGTTGCCGAGCGCGAGCAGCGCATAGACCGAAATGCCTTGCATGGTCGGCTGGGCCACCATGAGCGCTCCGACAAAGCCAAGGCCGATCAGCGCCATGCGCGTGGCGCCGATCTTTTCGCCGAACAGCATCGAGGAGCCGACCAGCACGATGAGCGGCGTGACCTGCCCGAGCGCGGTGGAATCCGCGATCTGCATGTTGGCCAAGGCGACGACATAGCAGAGGATCGCCAAAAGCTCGAACAGGTTGCGGCGCAGCACCTTGCGCTCGAAGAGCAGCGGGATCTGCCTTGCGTAGCCAAGCATCAGAAGCAGCGGCACGCCCCACAGCGTGGCGGCCGCGCCGCGCAGAAGGAGCACTTCATAGGGCGGCAGTCCGGCGGTCGCGAGCTTCATCATCGTGTCGTTGACGAGGTAGGACCCCGTCGAGACGGTCATGAACAGCGGACCGCGGATATTGGATGGAATGAACTGCATCCGGCGAACAAGATCAGAGCGGCGCGGCGGCGGCAATGGGCCAGCCCGGAGCCTTTGATTTTACGCGCGGCGCCCCTATATCCGCGCCATATGCCACTGAAATCGACCATTGGTTCGGGTCGAGCGGGAATCCGCTCAGCCACAAGGCACTTGTGTTTTTCGGCCGTTGTCGCTAATCGCCCCGCATTCGACTGAACTGAAGGTCAAGGCCGTCCAAGGAAAGAGACTATGGCAAAAGGTAAATTCGAGCGCACCAAGCCGCATGTGAACATTGGCACGATCGGCCACGTCGATCATGGCAAGAC
>NZ_VFTK01000030.1:0-85572 GCF_006439495.1 Mesorhizobium sp. B3-1-8 | reverse complement strand
CGGCTGATCTCCCCCCTTGCGGGGGAGATGGCCGGCAGGCCAGAGGGGGGTGGGCGGGAACTCGGCATCGCCCATTTGAGGCTCATGCCATCTTGGCCAGCTCCCGCAACCGGAACTTCTGGATCTTGCCCGTCGAGGTCTTCGGGATTTCGGCAAACACCACTGTCTTCGGCACCTTGAAGCGCGCCAGCAGACCTCGGCAATGTTCGATGATCTCGGCCTCGGTCGCGGCCTTGCCCGGCTTCAGCTCGACATAGGCGACCGGCACCTCGCCCCATTTCTCGTCGGCGCGGGCAACGACACCGCAGGAAGCTACCGACGGGTGCCTATAGAGCGCGTCCTCGACTTCGATGGAAGAGATGTTCTCGCCGCCCGAGATGATGATGTCCTTGGAACGGTCCTTGAGCTGGATGTAGCCATCGGGGTGCATGACGCCGAGATCGCCGGAGTGGAACCAGCCACCGGCGAAGGCCTCGTCGGTCGCCTTCCTGTTCTTCAGGTAGCCCTTCATGACGATGTTGCCGCGGAACATGACCTCGCCGATGGTCTCGCCATCGGCCGGCGTCTCCACCATGGTCTGCGGGTTCATCACCGTGAGGCCCTCGAGCGAGGCGTAGCGGACGCCCTGGCGCGCTTTCTTCGCCGTCCTCGGTCCCTTCTCCAGCGCGTCCCACTCATTGTGCCATTCGTTGACGACGGCCGGCCCATACGTCTCGGTCAGGCCGTAGAGATGGGTGACGGCGAAGCCGGCGTCGGCCATGCCGGAAAGCACTGCCTCCGGCGGCGGCGCCGCTGCCGTGTTGAAGGTGACGGTCTGCGTGAACTGTCGCTTGTCCTCGTCCTTCGCGTTGATCAGCACCGACATGACGATCGGCGCGCCGCACAGATGCGCGACGCCATGGTCGGCGATGGCGTCATACATCGGCTTTGCCCGCACCCAGCGCAGGCAGACATGGGTGCCGGCCTGCACGGCTAAAGTCCAGGGGAAGCACCAGCCGTTGCAGTGGAACATCGGCAGCGTCCACAGATAGACCGCGTGCTTGGCCATGCCGGCATGGATGGTGTTGGTGTAGGCCATCAGCGCCGCGCCGCGATGATGATAGACGACGCCCTTCGGGTTGCCCGTCGTGCCGGAGGTGTAGTTGAGCGAGATGGCGTCCCACTCGTCATCGGGCATCGACCAGGCGAAAGCCTCGTCGCCGCCGGCGACGAACTCTTCATAATCGGCCGAGCCGATTCGCTCTCCTTTCGGATAGGGCGCGTCGGCCGCATAGTCAGGATCGTCATAGTCGATGACCAACGGCTTCACCTTGGCCAAGGCCAGCGCTTCCCTGACAACGCCCGAGAACTCGCGGTCGACGATCAGCACCTTCGAGTCGGCATGGTCGAGTTGGAAAGCGATAACGGCGGCGTCGAGGCGGGTGTTCAGCGAATGCAGCACCGCCTTGGTCATCGGCACGCCGAAATGCGCTTCCAGCATCGGCGGCGTGTTGGACAGCATCACCGTCACCGTATCGCCCTTGCCGATGCCATGCTTCGACAGCGCCGAGGCGAGCTTCAGCGAGCGGCGCCAGAAATCGCGATAGGTGATGCGCTGGTTGCCATGGATGATGGCGACATGGTCGGGATAGGTCTTGGCCGCGCGCTCGAGATAGGTGAGCGGCGTCAGCGGCTGGTGGTTGGCGGCGTTCCTGTCGAGATCCTGTTCGTAGGGATTGGCCATCCCGTTCTCCCCAAGGTTCTTTTCGAACCTTCTAACCTTAGGCCCTTCGTCACGCTATCCCCCTTCCGCGGCTGAAAATGCTATGCTGCGCCGGCTTGGTGGAATGGCGATCCGGATGGAGCCCCACCGTGAGGCGATCGCAGCTCACGCAGGCAAATTTGACTTTTGTCGAGAGCCGTGACTAATGTCAGCCGAGGAGGCGGCATGGCGATCAGACCGGCAGAACAGATCATCCACAAGGCCGCCTGGCTTTACTATGCCCATGGCCTTCGTCAGGACGAAGTGGCGAGCCAGCTCAACATTTCACGCGCTTCGGTCGCCATGTATCTGCGCAAGGCGCGCGAGACCGGCATCGTCAACATCTCGACCTCGACGCAGCTCTTCACCGACGACGTCACGGCGCGCCGGCTTGAAGACGCCTTCGATCTCGACGCCGTCTGGATCGCGCCGGAAAATGCCTATCTCGCGGATCCCTCGGCCGATATCGCCGTGCTGGCGGCGAGCGTCTTTCTCGAGCTGGTGAAGAAAGGCGACCGTATCGGCGTCGCCTGGGGCCGCACCGTCTACACCATCGCCGACATCATGTCCTATGCCGACCTGCAGGGCGTCACCGTGGTGCAACTCTGCGGCAATCTCGGCGCGCCCTATTCCTACCGGCCCGACCAATGCACGATGGAGATCGCGCGGCGACTGAACGCCAAAGGCCTCAATTTCTATGCGCCGCTGGTGCTCTCCACCGAGGAACTGGCGCAGGGCCTGCGCGCCGAGCCGGTGATCCGCGACCAGCTTGCCGGCATTGCCGATTGCGACCTTGCGCTTTATTCCGTCGGCGCGGTCGACGCCGACAGCCATCTGGTGAAATGCGGCGCATTGTCCGCAGGCGAGATGGAAGCGCTGCGCAGCCAAGGGGCTGCCGGCGTCATCGCCGGGCAGATCATCGACGCCAAGGGCGAGGTGCTCGACTGCAGTTACAACCGGCGCGTCATTTCCGCCGAACTCGCCTCGCTGCGCGCGATCGAGAAGCGGCTGATGGTGGTGCAGGAAGACACCAAATTCGAGCCGCTGCTTGCGGCCGTCGCCGGCGGGCTCTGCACGCATCTGGTGATCGGCGCGCACATGGCCGAGCGCCTGCTCAATCACGCGGGCGAAGCCGGCAAAAAGGCATCCTAGAAAAACCACCCTCGCCGCTTCTGTCATCAAGACGTCGCGGCCTTCTGTTCATGAGCAAAAAAGACGGAACCGGACGGAACGACATGCAGAACCTTTGGAATGACGCCGACGCGGAAAAGATGGTTGCCGACTATGCCAAGAAGGGCGTCGCCCGCGACCTTGCGCTGCGCGTCTACACGACCCGTCTGCTTGGCGGCGAGCCGCGGCTGGTGCTGCATGGCGGCGGCAACACCTCCTGCAAGACCAAGGCCACCGATCTGGTCGGCGACGAATGGGACGTGCTCTGCGTCAAGGGCAGCGGCTGGGACATGGCCGTCATCGAACCGCAGGGCCTGCCGGCGGTGAAGATGGGCGCGCTGCTCAAGGCGCGCTCCCTGGACCAGCTCGCCGACGAGGACATGGTGGCGCTGCAGCGCTCCAACCTCATCGACCCCGCCGCTCCGAACCCATCGGTCGAAACGCTGCTGCACGCCTTCCTGCCGCACAAATTCGTCGACCACACGCATTCCACGGCGATCCTCGCCATCGTCGACCAGGAAGACAGCAAGCCGCTGATCGAGACCGTGTTCGGCGACAGACTAGGTTACGTGCCCTACATCAAGCCGGGCTTCGACCTCGCCAAGGTCGCCGCGGAGGTGTTCGACGCCGACCCGAACGTCGAGGGCCTGATCCTCGACAAGCATGGCATCTTCACTTTCGGCGACGATGCCAGGCAGGCCTATGACCGCATGATCCACTATGTGACTATGGCCGAGGACTATGTTGCCAGGAACGGCAAGCCGCAGGCGGTCAAGGCGGCGCTGCCGGCAAAGCTCGCCGGGCCGAGCGACATCGCGCCGATGCTGCGCGGCGCAGTCGCGGTGGCGCGCGGCGAAGGCCGCTTCGACCGCATGATCAGCGACTTCCGCACCTCGGATGCCATCGTCGATTTCATCAATTCGGCCAAGATCGCCGAGTTGGCAGGGCGCGGGGTGTCGACGCCGGACCTGTCAATCCGCATCAAGACCGGGCCGATGGCGGTACCGGCGCCCGACGCCGACAAGCTCGGCGATTACAAGGCTGCCATCCGCAGCCATGTCGATGCCTTCGTCAAGGACTACACCGCCTATTTCGAAACCAATGACGCGCTGGACGACGTCAAGCGCACCATGCTCGACCCGATGCCGCGCCTGACGCTGGTGCCGGGGCTGGGCATGTTCGGCCATGGCCGCACGCTGAAGGAGGCCAAGATCGCGTCGGATGTCGGCGAGATGTGGATCGAGGCGGTGCGCGGCGCCGAGGCCGTCGGCAATTTCCATCCGCTGTCCAAGGCCGACCTCTTTCCGCTCGAATACTGGTCGCTGGAGCAGGCCAAGCTCGCCTCGAACAAGCCGAAGCCGCTGACCGGCCAGGTCGTGCTGATCACCGGCGGCGCCGGCGCCATTGGCGCTGCTACGGCAAAACTATTCGCGGCCAACGGCGCGCATGCGGTGATCGTCGACCTCGATCCAGCCAAGGCGGCGGACGCGGCGAAGGCCGCCGGCAACAATTCGATCGGCGTCGGCGCCGACATCACCAATCCGGCCGAGATGCGCGCCGCCTTCGACAAGGCGGTCGCCGTCTATGGCGGCGTCGACATCCTCGTCTCGAATGCGGGCGCGGCCTGGGAAGGCCGCATCGGCGAGCTCGACGACGCCACTTTGCGCAAGAGTTTCGAGCTCAACTTCTTCGCCCACCAGTCGGCGGCGCAGAATGCGGTGCGCATCATGCTGGAACAGGGCACCGGTGGCGTGCTTTTGTTCAACACATCCAAGCAGGCGATCAACCCCGGTCCGAAATTCGGCGCCTACGGCATCCCGAAGGCGGCGACCTTGTTCCTGTCGCGGCAATATGCGCTTGACTATGGCGCCTATGGCATCCGCTCCAATGCGGTCAACGCCGACCGCATCCGCTCCGGGCTTTTGACCGACACGATGATCGCCAGCCGGTCCGGCGCGCGCGGCGTATCGGAAAAGGAATACATGTCCGGCAATCTGCTCGGACAGGAAGTGACCGCCGACGACGTGGCGCAGGCATTCCTGCACCAGGCGCTGGCCGAACGCACCACAGCGGACGTGACGACGGTGGACGGCGGCAACATCGCGGCGGCGTTGCGCTGACGAAGTAAAGACATAACCTTGGAGCGGTTCATCGTTTCATAAACGGATGAAGCGCTCCTCGTCTTGACACGGTTCCGAACGGAAGGCCTTTCGCGCTTCTGCTGAAAAACTGCTTCAACCGGTCAAAGTCCCACTCCAATCCTTCGGTTACTACTCGGACGGTTGAAGGGGCATGTCTGGTGTTTCGCGTGCGAGCTCCAACCCCGATCATTGGTGGAGTTGTCGATGCCCGCGAAAAGACTGCGTATAGGTGTGCTGTTCGGCGGTCGATCCGCCGAGCATGAGGTGTCGCTGCTTTCGGCGGCCAACGTCATGCAGGCGCTGGACCCGGCGAAATACGACGCCGTGCCGATCTTCGTCACGCGCGACGGCCAATGGCTGCTCAGCCGTTTCGAGGACGGCGCCCTGGCGACGCCGTCGGCTGGCATACAGCTGTGCCTGGTGCCGGGTGGGCAGGGGCGGATGCTGGCGATCCCTGCCAGCGGCGCACCCCATGACCTGCCCGTCATCGATATCCTGTTTCCAGTGTTGCACGGTCTGCATGGCGAGGACGGCGCGGTGCAGGGATTGGCCGAAGTGGCGCGCGTGCCGCTCGCCGGCTGCGGTATTCTGGGCTCGGCCACGGCCCTCGACAAGGACATCGCCAAGCGGCTGCTGAAGGCGGCGGGATTGCCGGTCGCGCGCTCGGTGACGATCGATGAGGGTCGGCTGCCTTCGCTTGCTGAACTGGAAGACAAGCTCGGCTTGCCGCTGTTCATCAAGCCGGCGCGGCAGGGCTCGTCGGTCGGCGTTGCGAAGGTCAATGGCAGTCAGGAGTTCGAGCGCGCGCTGGCGGAAGCCTTCCAGCACGATCGCAAGCTCCTGGCTGAGGAATTCGTTCGTGGCCGCGAAATCGAATTCAGCGTGCTGGAGAGCCCCACGGGCGAACTCTTCGTCTCGCGGCCGGGCGAGATCGTGCCCGCGGAAAGTCACGGCTTCTACAACTACAACGCCAAATATATCGACGAGAATGGCGCGGCCCTGATCGTGCCGGCCGAGCTGCCGTTGGAAGTCGAGAATGCCATGCGCGATATGGCCGCCAGGGCGTTCAGAGCGCTCGGCTGCGACGGGATGGCCCGCGTCGATTTCTTCCTGATGCCGGACATGAATTTCCTGATCAACGAGCTCAACACCATTCCGGGCTTCACCAATATCAGCATGTACGCCAAGGCGATGGCGGCGAGTGGCGTCAGCTATCCGGAGGTTATCGAGCGCCTGGTGGCGCACGGGCTGGCGCGCGCCGGCCGTTGAGACCGAAATCTGAGGATCGGAATCTCGGACGCGATCGACGGATCACGTCGGCCGCATCACTCCGGCAGGCCAGCCGCGCGGAAGCCATCCTCGAAATGCTTGAGCGTCGCCGCGTCGCGGAACGGTTCCGTCTCGACCCAGCGGCGGGTGGAAAAATGCGGATTGCCGACAAGGAACAGCGCAACCTCTGTGCGTGCCTCGTCGAGGCGGCCGAGCTGCGCCAGGCTTGCAGCCAGAAAGCGGCGTGAGCTGGTGCGGTAGGTCTCGTCGCGGCGCAGCGTCTCGACGGCGGCTTCATAGTCGCTGGCCGCATATTGCGCCTGGCCGAGCGTCAGATAATACCAGCTCGGCGGAAAGGGGTTGAGCCGGAACGCCTTGCGAATGTGCTCGAGTCCCTCCTCGATCCTGCCGGCCAGAACCACGATGTCGGACAATGTCGCCCAGATATCGGCCTCGTTCGGGTCGAGATCGATCGCCTTGGCGAATTCCGCATCCGATTGCTCGAAATCGCGTTCATAGGCAAGAAGGTTCGCCAGAACCCAGCGGCAACCGGCGTCGTTGGGATCGATCGCCACGGCCTTGCGCGCCAGTTCCAGGGACGTGCTTCGGGCAGGCTCGAACGGCTCGCCCCAATGCACCCATCGCATCCAGTGGTTCATCGCAAGCCAGCGATAGGCCTCCGCGTAATCCGGATCGAGAGCGATCGCGCGCGTCAGCATCAGGTGCGCTTCGCGCGCCATCTGCGGCGACTCGTCAAACAGTTTTCGCGCGCGCACGACGAGATCATAGGCCTCGAGGTTCTTCGGCCGGTTGCGCGCCGGCGGCGCGCGCAATCGACCGAGCAGCGCCTCGACGATCTTGGCCGTCGCCTCATCCTGGACGGCGAAGATGTCTTCCAGGCCGCGATCGAAGCGCTCGGCCCACAGATGCTCGCCGCTCAGCGCGTCGATCAGCTGGGCGTTGATGCGCACGCGTCCCGCGGCCCGTCTTGCGCTGCCTTCCAGCAGATAGCGCACGCCAAGCTCCCCAGCGATGGCTCGCACGTCCATGGCCTTTCCCTTATAGGCAAACACCGAGTTGCGCGCGATGACGAAGAGGCCCGCGATCCGCGAGAGATCGGTGATCAAATCTTCGGTCAGGCCATCGACGAAAGAGTCCTGCTCGGGATCGTTGCTCAGATTGATGAAGGGCAGCACGGCGATCGACGGTTTGTCGGGCAGCGGCAAGGGTTTGCGCGTCGCGTCGGGCTGTTCGACCGCACCGATGAAACGATAGCCGACACGCGGCACCGTGGCGATCCACTCGCCACCACCGGTCGCCGGACCGAGCAGCTTCCTGAGCTGCGCGATCTGCACGGTGAGATTGCCTTCCTCGACCGCGGTGCCCGGCCACGCCGCGTCCATCAACTCGGCCTTGGCAAGGATTTCGCCCGGACGCGCAACGAGCGCTTCCAGCAGCTTCAGCCCACGGTGACCGGCGGCAACGGGAACGTCGCCCCGGAGCAGCGTTCCCGCGCCAGGATCAAACACGAACGGTCCAAAAGCAAAGCGCGATCCCTGCATGCGGCGATCTATAGCCGATTTGGAAGTTTTGAGAACTATTTGGGAGGGCTTAATTACGCCGCCAGCCGGCTGCGGCACACTGCAATCTCAATCAGGTCACGGGTCCTCAAACTACCGCATGGAGGTTGCCATGAACGATATCCTTGCGCCTTGCGCACCTTTGGCGGCGCGCCCAGCCGAGATGAAGGGCCGCCGGCGCTATAGCCTCTCAGCCTTGCGCAGCCTCCTCGCCGAGCGCCGCAAGCAGGCCTATTTCCGCTTCGAGCTCAAGCGCATGGCGACGGACAATCCGCATCTGATCGACGATATCGGACTGACGAAAGAGGAGGTCGAGGCGGAGATCGCCAAATTGCCCTTCTGGCAGCGGTGAGGCCGGAACGGCCTGAGCAGAAACAAAAGAGAGCGGCCCGTTGGACCGCTCTCTTCGTTTTCCGGCTGCCCGGACCTTACTTGGCGTTCGGGTTCGGCATCCAGGCGGGCATCGCGACATCGGCATGGGCGAACTGCGGCAGCTTGGCCGACAGGTCTTCCATGTTCTTGATGTCCTTGTCGATCAGCTCCTTCTGGGTGATCAGCGTCGGCGGCACGATGACGTTGTGGCCGGGATCCTCGCCGGCGAGAAGCTGCGCCAGCGCGCGCACCGAGACCTGGCCGACGACGGCCGGGTTGGTGGCGGCGGTGGCCGCCCAGGCGCTGTCCGGCTCGCGCATCGCGGCGATATCCGAGGTCGAGATGTCGGCCGAATAGATCTTGATGCCCTTGTTCAGGCCGGCCTCGTCGACGGCGATCTTCACGCCCTTGGCGAACTCGTCATAGGGCGCGAACATCACCTTGATGTCGGGATGGGCCTGCAGCACCGAGCGCGCCTGGTTGGCGACCGAGTTGGCGATCGGGTTGTCGAGCGTGCCGAACTGGGCGACCTCGCTGATGCCCGAATATTTCTTCTTCACGTCCACCCAGGTCTCGTTGCGGCGGTCGAGCGGCGCGATGCCGGCGACATAGACATAGCCGGCCTTCCAGCTCTCGCCATTGTCCTTCACCGCCTGCTCGAGCGCGAGCTTGGCGAGATCCTTGTCCGACTGCTCGATCTGCGGAATCTTCGGATTCTCGACATTGACGTCGAAGGCGACGACCTTGATGCCGGCATCGACCGCGCGCTGGGCGGCGTCCTTCATCGATTCCGTCAGGCCGTGCTGGATGATGATGCCCTGCACGTCGAGCGCGATCGCCTGGTCGACCATGTCGGCCTGGAGCGCCGCATCCTGGCGGCTGTCCAGCACGCGCAGATCGACGCCGAGCGCCTTGGCCTGCGCCTCGACGCCCGACAGATAGGCCTGGAAGAAGTCACCGGTCGACAGATAGCGCACCAGCGCGATCTTGACGCCGGGCTTGTCGAACGGCGCCGGCTTGTCCGCCGCCAATGCCGTGCCCTGCATCAGCAGCGCCGCGCCGGCAAGGCCAAGTGCGGCCTTCCCCAAAAGTCTTCTTGTCATGCTCACTTCGTTTTCCTCCGTTTTGTCTCAATGCCCCGGTCGAAACTATCTCTTGCCCCTGCCGGAAAGGGCGAAGGTGAAGACAAGGGCGACGACAAGCACCGCGCCCTTGACGAAATCCTGCGTGTAGTAGGGGGCGTTCATCATCGTCAGGCCTTGCAGCAAGACGCCGACGAACACCGCGCCGACGGCCGTACCGAAGGCGTTGGGCTTGGCGGCGCCGAGCACCGCGTAGCCGATGAGCGCCGCGGCGACAGCGTCGAGCAAGAGATTATTACCCGAAGCGATGTCGCCGCGTCCAAGTCGGGCGGCGAGCAAAATCCCGCCGATCGAGGCAAAAACTCCCGAAATCACATAGGCCCAGATTTTGTATGCCTTGACAGGCGCGCCGGCGAGCTCGGCCGCCCGCTCGTTGCTGCCGACGGCATACATCATGCGGCCGAAGCGCGTGTATTCGAGGAAGAACCAGATCAGCACCGCGAGCACGACGAGCACCACCACCGAAACCGGGATCAGGTTCGGGATGAAGAAGTCGATGCGGTGGCGGCCGAGCGCGAGGAAGGCTTCCGAGAACTTGCCGTTGGCGACCGAGCCGTCGGGCATGGTCATGCCGGTGGCGATCGAGCGGCCTTCCGTCGGGATGCGCTGCAGGCCGAGCAGCAGGAACATCATGCCGAGCGTGGCCAGAAGGTCGGGCACGCGCATATAGACGATCAGCCAGCCATTGATCAGGCCGACGATGACGCCGATGACAAGGCAGGCGATGACGGCGACGACCGCGTTCTGCTCCAGCACGACCATGGCGTAGGAAGCCGCCATCATGGCGCTGGTGGCGACGGAGCCGATCGACAGGTCGAAGCCGCCGACGACCAGCGTCGCGGTGACGCCGAGCGCCAGCACGCCGGTGATGGCCACCGATTGGAAGATGAAGACGGCGCTTTGCGGCGAAGCAAAACCATCGGCGGCGACCGCGAAATAGGCGATCAACCCTACCAACAGGACGATGAAGCCGTAGCGGATGGCGTAGTCGCGCAACATCACTCAGTGCCCCGCCGCGCGGCTATCCGACAAAAGCTCATTCCAACTCCACTCCATGCAAATCCCTCGACCTCATGCCGCACTGTGGAGCGGTCCGCCGGCCACTTCCGCCAGCAGCCGGTCGAGGTCGATATCGGCGTTCCGGTGCTCGCCGACGATCGTGTGTTCCGACATCACCAGGATGCGGTCGGCGGTCTCCAGCGCCTCGTCGATCTCGGTGACGAAGATCAGCGTCGCGCGGCCGTCGGCGCTGGCTCGAAGCTTCCCCGCGATGTCGCGGCGCGCCGAAATGTCGACGCCCTGGAAAGGCTCGTCGAGGATGAAGAGCCGCGAGGCCTGCGACATCCAGCGCGCCACCATGACCTTCTGCTGGTTGCCGCCGGAAAGCGCCGACAGCTCGTCCTTCTCCGAGCGGCAGACGATGCCAAGTTCGTCGATCTGGCGGCGGGCAACGACGCGCTCGGCGCGCTTTTTCATCACGCCGAGGCCCGACATGCGCTTGAGGAACGGCAGGCTGATGTTGCGCTCGATGTTGAAGCCGCCGACGATGCCGCTCGCAACGCGGTCCTTGGCGACCAGGAAGACGCCGGCGGCGATCGCCTCGCGCGCCGCGCCCGGCGCATAGGGCTTGCCGTCCATATGCATGGTGCCGGCGAGCGGCCGGCGCACGCCGAACAGCGTCTCCGCCAAAGCCGTCTTGCCGACGCCGACCAGGCCGGTGATCGCCACCACCTCGCCGGCGCCGAGCGTCATCGAGATCGGCCTCGACCCTTGCGCCAGTTGCAGCCCTTCGGCGGTGAAGACGGCTCGAGCCGAGCTTCTCGCCACCACCCGGTCGAGATGGATCCTGCGGCCAAGCATGGCGTTGACCGCGCCCTCATAGTCGAGCGGCTTCTTGTCGAAGACGCCGGAGACGACGCCGTCGCGCATCGACACGATGCGGTCGGCGAGCCGCCTTATGTCGGACATGCGGTGCGAGATATAGAGGATGGCGACGCCCTGCCCGCGCAGCCTGTCGATCAGCGAAAACAGCCGGTCGGCCTCGGCGCTCGACAGCGACGAGGTCGGCTCGTCGAGGATCAGGACCTTGGGCCGGTGCGCCATGGCGCGGGCGATGGCCACCATCTGGCGGTCGGCCAACGACAAGTCGCTGACGCGCGCCTTGAGGTCGATGGCGAGCCCCATGCGGTCGGCGACAGCCCTGGCTTCGGCCCGGACATTGGCAGGCTTGAAAAGCAACGACGCGCCTTTGCCGCTCAGCCGGTCGAGCGTCAGGTTGGTGGCGACATCGAGGTCGGCGACCACGCCGTCGTTGATGTTCTGGTGCACGGTGACGACGCCGGCGCGGATCGCTTCGGCTGGGGTCTGCGGATCGAAGGCCTTGCCGGCGAGTTGCATCGAGCCTGCGCCGCGCGCATAGACGCCGCTGACGATCTTGACCAGGGTGGATTTGCCTGCGCCGTTGGCGCCCATCAGCACGGTCACCTCGCCCGCAAAGAGGTCGAGCGAGATGCCGCCAAGCACCTCGTTCTGGCCAAAGGATTTCCTCAGGCCCTCCACATGGAACACGGCATCTGCGCCCATCCGTTCCTCCCGGATGGTGACGCTATGGGCTCATTCGGCAATTGTCAACACGATTGACATTTGCCAGAGCGCTTCCTAGCTTGGCCCCGCCGCCGTGGCTCCGCTATCGTCGGAAACCACGCGCAGGAGGGAGAGCATGACCGGGAAGTTCGAAGCATTGTCGGTGGAAACGCTGCCGAAACGCCTTGGCGAAACCACGGCGCTGACCGAGCGCATCGGCAAGGACGCCAGCCACTGGAAGGTACAGGAGGTCGGCGACGGCAATCTCAACCTGGTGTTCATCGTCGAGGGCGACCAAGGCGCCGCGGTGGTCAAACAGGCGCTGCCCTATGTGCGGCTGGTCGGCGACAGCTGGCCGCTGCCCTTGAAACGCTCCTTCTTCGAATACCATGCGCTGACCAGGCAGGAGCGCCGGGCGCCCGGCTCGGTGCCGGCGATCTATCATTTCGACGAGGCACAAGCGCTGATCGTCATGGAGTATCTGGCGCCGCCGCACATCATCCTGCGGCGCGCGCTGATCGACGGCCGCGAACTGCCCAACATCGCGCGCGACATCGGCCTGTTCATGGCCCGCACGCTGTTTCGCGGTTCCGACCTGCACATGCCGACCAAGGACCGCAAGGCCGATCTGGCGCTGTTCGCCGACAATGTCGAGCTGTGCGACATCACCGAGAACCTGGTGTTCTCCGACCCCTATTTCGACGCCAAGATGAACCGGCACACCTCGCCGCAGCTCGACGGCCTGGTGGCCGAATTGCGCGCCGACCGCGACCTCAAGGTCGAGGCGCAGCGGCTGAAGCATCTCTTTGCCGCCAATGCCGAGACGCTGCTGCATGGCGACCTGCATTCCGGCTCGATCATGGTCACAGACACAGAGACCCGGATGATCGATCCGGAGTTCGCCTTCTACGGCCCGATCGCCTTCGACGTCGGCATGCTGCTCGCCAATTTCTGGATGGCCTTCTTCTCGCAGGGCGGCCATGAGCAGAAAGGCAGCCGCGCATCGATGCGCGCCTATCTGCTCGGCGTCACCGCCGAGACCTGGGCAGTGTTCCGTGCCGAGTTCGCACAGCTCTGGCGCGCCGAGCGCACCGGCATGCTCTACCAGAAGAGCCTGTTCGAGGATCAGGGCGACCTGCTCGGCTCGGAACAGGCGCTCGACCATATGCTGCATTCCATCTGGGACGACCTGCTCGGCTTCGCCGGCATCGAGGTGCACCGGCGCATCCTCGGCCTCGCCCACAATGCCGATTTCGAGACCATTGCCGATCAAGACCTGCGCGCCACATGTGAGGCCAAGGCTTTGCGCTTCGGCCGCCATATCGCCGTCAACCGGCGCCAGATCCACAGCATCGACGAGGTCAACAATCTGGCCGCGCTGATCGAACAGGAGAAGAGAATTTGAACGTCGGCGAACGCCATTACCGCACCATCTGGCTGAGCGACGACAAGCGGTCGGTCGAGATCATCGACCAGCGCTGGCTGCCGCATGAGTTCCGCATCGAGACGATCGGAACGGTTGCCGGCATCGCCACCGCGATCCGCGACATGTGGGTGCGCGGCGCGCCGCTGATCGGCGTCACCGCCGCCTATGGCGTCGCCATACAGATGAAAGACGATCCGTCGGACGAAGCGCTCGACGCCGTATGGGAGACGTTGCACAAGACGCGGCCGACGGCGATCAACCTGCGCTGGGCGCTGGACGAGATGCGACGGCATCTCAAGCCGATTGCACCCGCGGAGCGCGCGGAAGCCGCTTACCAGCGCGCCGCGGAGATCGCCGATGAGGATGTCGGGCTGAACCGCGCCATCGGCGAGAACGGGCTTGCCATCATCAGGCAGATCGCCGCGCGCAAGAAGCCGGGCGAGACCGTCAACATCCTTACCCATTGCAATGCCGGCTGGCTGGCGACGGTCGATTACGGCACCGCCACGGCGCCTATCTATCTGGCGACCGAGGCCGGCATCCCGGTGCATGTCTATGTCGACGAGACCAGGCCGCGCAACCAGGGCGCCCAGCTCACCGCCTGGGAGATGGCCGGGCACGGCGTGCCGCACACGCTGATCGTCGACAATGCAGGCGGCCATCTGATGCAGCATGGCGACATCGACATGGTGATCGTCGGCACCGACCGCACCACCGCCAATGGCGACGTTTGCAACAAGATCGGCACCTATCTCAAGGCTTTGGCCGCCGCCGACAATGACGTGCCCTTCTACGTCGCGCTGCCCTCGCCCACCATCGACTGGACGGTGGCCGACGGGCTTGCCGAAATCCCGATCGAGGAGCGGTCGGGAGACGAGGTTTCCCTGGTCTGGGGCAAGACGGCGGATGGCAAGATCGCGCAGGTGCGGGTCTCACCGGATGCGACACCGGCGGCGAACCCCGCCTTCGACGTGACGCCGGCAAGATTGGTGACCGGTCTGATCACCGAGCGCGGCGTGGCCAAGGCCTCGCGCGAGGGGTTGAAGGCGATGTTTCCGGAACGGGGGTAGTCAGCTGATCTCCCCCAGCACGTCGCCATTCTCGGGCTTGACCCGAGAATCCATGCCATGACCTCCGTCATCGAGCGAGTGGTGCAGAATTCTGTAGCCGTTGCAACACGTTAGCGTCACGGCATGGATTCTAGGGTCTGCGCGCGTCGCTTTCGCTCCTTGCTCCGCCCTAGAATGACGACCGCGATGTCATCGCCAATTGACACTGTTGCCCTCCTCTTCCATAAAACCCGCGTTAATGTTCTCAGGGCGGGGTGAAAGTCCCCACCGGCGGTAAGGGCGATTTCGATCGCTCAAGCCCGCGAGCGCCTTCCAGCCTTATCGGAAGGGTCAGCAGATCCGGTGCGATTCCGGAGCCGACGGTTACAGTCCGGATGGAAGAGAACGTACGCAGAAGACGGTCCGCTCGCGCGGGCCGCATTTTGCGTCGTGCGTCCTGATTCTGGTTCGAAACGGAAGGATGGACCCATGAATCAGCATTTCCTCAAAGACCATACTGCTCGTCGTGTCGCCGTCATTCGCGCGCGATGGCATGCCGGCATCGTCGATCAATGCGTGCAAGCTTTCGAGGCGGAGCTTGCCGCGCTCGGCGGCTTCACCGTCGACATCTTCGACGTGCCGGGCGCCTACGAGATTCCGCTGCACGCCAAGACGCTTGCCGAGACGGGGCGCTATGCCGCGATCCTCGGTACCGCCTTCGTCGTCAATGGCGGCATCTATCGCCACGATTTCGTGGCAAGCGCCGTCATCGACGGCATGATGAATGTGCAGCTTGCGACCGGCGTGCCGGTGCTGTCGGCGGTGCTGACGCCCCACAACTACCATGACAGCGCCGAGCATCACCGCTTCTTCCACGAGCATTTCACCGTGAAGGGCAAGGAGGCGGCCAAGGCCTGCGTCGAAATCCTCGCCGCGCGTGCGCGGATCGCCGCCTAAGCCCCAACCGAGGCCGGATTTCAGCCCTGCAACAAGAATTGCGGCCGAAAAGGCTTCAAAAGGTTGCGGTAGCCCCGAAATCCGGCCAGAAGCAACGGGTCGCCCGGGCGTCGGGCGGCCTTTTCAAACACGGGCTCGAACCAGATACGGGAGACTATTCGTTGGCTCGCATCACACTGAGACAATTGCTCGACCATGCCGCCGAACATGGCTATGGCGTGCCTGCCTTCAACATGAACAATATGGAACAGGGCCTCGCCATCATGGAGGCGGCCGAGGAGACCAAGTCGCCGGTCATCCTGCAGGCCAGCCGCGGCGCTCGCGCCTATGCCAATGACGTGGTGTTGGCCAAGCTGATCGACGCGCTGGTCGAGATCCATCCCGACATCCCGGTCTGCATGCATCTCGACCACGGCAACAACGAAGCCACCTGCGTCACCGCGATCCAGTACGGCTTCACCTCGGTGATGATGGACGGCTCGCTGAAGGAGGATGGCAAGTCGCCGGCCGACTACGCCTATAATTCCGGCATCACGCGGCGCGTCGTCGACATGGCGCATTGGGGCGGCGTGTCGGTGGAAGGCGAGATCGGCGTGCTCGGCTCGCTGGAGAGCGGCGGCGGCGAGCAGGAGGACGGACACGGCGTCGAAGGCGCGATCAGCCACGATCAGCTTCTGACGGATCCGATGCAGGCCGAGCAATTCGTGCGCGACACGCATGTCGACGCGCTGGCGGTGGCCATGGGCACCAGCCACGGCGCCTATAAATTCTCACGCAAGCCGGACGGCGCGGTGCTGGCGATGAACGTGATCGAGGAGATCCACCGCCGCCTGCCCAACATGCATCTGGTCATGCATGGCTCGTCCTCGGTGCCGGAGGATCTGCAGGAGATCATCAACAAATATGGCGGCCAGATGAAGCCGACCTGGGGCGTGCCGGTGGAAGAGATCCAGCGCGGCATCAAGCATGGCGTGCGCAAGATCAACATCGACACCGACAACCGCATGGCGCTGACCGGTGCCATCCGCAAGGTGCTGACCGAGAACCCCAGCGAGTTCGATCCGCGCAAATATCTGACGCCGGCCATGGCGGCGATGAAGAAGCTCTGCAAGGAGCGTTTCGAGCAGTTCGGCACCGCCGGCAACGCGCCGAAGATCAAGCCGATCCCGCTGGCGGACATGGCCAAGCGCTACAAGTCGGGCAGCCTGGATCCGAAATTCGGCTGAGCCGATCAATCCCCGCGACCGGTTCGATCCCGGTCGCGGGCATGTACCCCGCCGAAGCGGGGCGGAACTTCAAGCCAACAAAGTGGTTCCTGCTCAGAGACCTTCCGCACCCATCGAAGGGAAGGAGCACGTCATGAGCAAGGATCGCGACGACGAAGGGCCGGTTTTCTCCGGCCAGAATGCCCGGCAGGGCGAGATCATCCTGCATACGCGCGCGCAACGCATCATCTTCATCGCAGGGCTGGTCGGTATCGTGGTGCTGGCGCTGGTGGTCAGTCTCGCCGCGCGTTGAGGGTTGGCGCCCGCGAAAAGCCCGGCTTGCGCCAAGGAACCATCACCGGCTCCGCCGGTTGAACGTCGCAGACGAAACTGAGGCGCGGCGACCGTTCACCGCCGTGTCGAAACCATGTTCGAGACGCTTTGCTGCGACATGCCGCTTCATCCGACCTGGCCGGACCTCGTCGGGCGGCTCTTGGTCACGCTGCTGGCAGGCTTTCTCATAGGCTTGAATCGCGAGGCGCGCGGGCATTCCGCCGGGCTGAGGACAACCATTTTGGTCGGCTTGGCGGCCTGCGTGGCCATGGTCCAGGCCAACATGCTGCTCGATGTTTCCGGCAAAGGGCCGGATTCCTTCGTGCGCAT
This sequence comes from Mesorhizobium sp. B3-1-8, assembly GCF_006439495.1. Taxonomy (NCBI): domain Bacteria; kingdom Pseudomonadati; phylum Pseudomonadota; class Alphaproteobacteria; order Hyphomicrobiales; family Phyllobacteriaceae; genus Mesorhizobium; species Mesorhizobium sp. B3-1-8. The sequence goes on along the minus strand of NZ_VFTK01000030.1, from coordinate 68,274 downwards.
GGACGTCATGCGCTTTGCGCTGGGCGTGCTCACCGGTGTCGGCTTCATCGGCGGCGGCGCCATCCTGCGGCGTGGCGATCTGGTCACCGGCGTCACCACAGCCGCGACGATGTGGATCATGACCATGATCGGCCTTGCCTTCGGCGGCGGCCAGTACGGCCTCGGCGCGATCGCGACGGTACTGACGCTGGTGACGCTGCAGGCGCTGAAATGGGTCGACCTCAAGATCGCGCGCAACCACAAGGCGATCCTGTCGGTCTCATGGCCGAAAAGCTCGCCGCCCGATCTCCCGGACATTGTGCGGCCGCTTGGCTACGATGCCCGCTTCGTGGGCATGGAACATGACGTCGACCACCAACGCTTCGTATTTTCTTTCAAGGTGCAATGGAAGCAGCCCGACGCGGAAAGGCCTTCGACCGAAGTGCTGGCCGTAGTCGGTGAACATTGCACGGTCGAGCGCTTCGACGTGATCGGCGAGAATTCGTCCTGAGCAGGATCAGGATGTGGCAGCCATCTCCGCCTCTCCGAGATAAAGCCGGTGCAGTTCTTCGGGCGATTGGCGCAGCTTCGCGCAATCGCCGTCATAGACGACGCGGCCGCGGCGCATGACATAGGCGCGGTTGCCGATCGACAGCGCAAGCGTCGCGAACTGCTCGACGAGGACGACGGCCAGGCCGTCATCGGCGAGCTTGCGCACGGCCGTCATCAGCCGCGTGACGATGACCGGGGCGAGACCGGCGGACATTTCGTCGATCAGCAGCACCTTCGGGAGGGTGAGAAGTGCCCGCGCGATCACCAGCATCTGCTGCTCGCCGCCGGAAAGCAGGCTCGCCTTCACCGTGCGGCGATGGACCAGCTCGGGAAACAGCGCATAGGCTTCCGCTATGTCGGCGCCGGGATGCAGGCTGACCCGCAAATTCTCTTCGGTCGTCAGCGGGCGGAAGACGGTGCGGCCCTGCTCGACATGGGCAAGCCCTTCACGCGAGCGGGCGCCTGGACGCGTCTTCTGCAGCTCGCGGCCATCGATGGCGATGCCGCCTCCGGCAACCGGGATGATGCCCGACAGACCTTCGAGCAGCGTCGTCTTGCCGGCGCCATTGGCCCCGAGCACGACGCTGATCGCGCCGCTCTCGGCGACGAGGTCGACAGACGTGACGACCGGCAACTCGGCGCGGTTGATCGACAGGTTGGAAACGACGAGCCTGCTCATGCCGCCACGCTCTCTTCCTCAATGCCGAGATAGGCTTTCTTCACCGCCCGCTCGCTGAGCACCTTGGCCGGCGGGCCTGAGGCGATGACCTGGCCAAAATCGAGCACGGTGACCTCCGAGCAAACCGCCCGCACCAGGTCCATGTCGTGCTCGACCAGAAGCACCGCCGATCCGAACAGCTTCGGGATCTCGGCGATGCGCCGGCCAAGCCGCAGCGTCTCCTCATGCGACTGGCCGGCAGCCGGTTCGTCGAGAAGCACGACGGCCGGGCGGGCAGCGACGACGCCCGCGACGTCGAGCAGCCGCCTTGTGCCGGCATCGACCGAAGCCACCAGCGTGTCGGGATGCGGACAGTCGAGCCAGTCGAGCACAGCTTTGGTCTCGATCACCGACAGGCCCTTGGCCGCCAGCGCCAGGTAGCCGCCGACGGTCAGCTCCGGCGCGATGCGGTTGGTCTGCCAGGTGCGGCGCACGCCTTCTCGGGCGCGCAGATGCGCCGGCACGTCTTCGAGCGGCTTGCCGCCCAGCCGCACGCTCCCCTGATAGGACGATAGGAAGCCGGCGACGGCATCAATGAAGGTCGATTTGCCGGCGCCATTGGGGCCGATCAAGCCGGCAACCGTACCGGCGGCAACGCTCAGGCTGACATTGTTCAGCGCGACCACGCTGCCATAGCGAACCGTCAATCCCTCGATGGTGAGGACCGGGCCGGCGGCACGCTCGACTGCTGCCGGCAGGTCGGAGGCGGACGCGGCAGCGGCTTTCGGCGCGCGCGCCGGCAGCAGTTTGCGGAACTGGCGCCGGAAGGTCTCGCTCATCGTCTCGCCGGTCGACAGCGCCTGGGTTGCGCCGATGGCAAACAGCACATTGCCGATGTCCTGCGGCCAGTCCAGCCGGCGCAGGATTTCCGGGAACATGACGACGAGCAGGCCGCCGATGATCGCACCCTCGGCGAAATGCGCGCCGGCCATCACCGACACCGCGTAGAGCGAGAGCGACTGCATCATGCTGAAATTCTCGGCGACCAGCGTGCCGAGATAGCCAGCGAGCAGACCGCCGGAAATGCCGGCGACGAAGGCGCTGAGCGCGAAAGCCGTGAGCTTGGCGGTGGCGATGCGGACGCCATGCGCGGCGGCGGCGCGCTCCGAGTGACGCACCGCCAGCCAGGACGCGCCGAGCCGCGCGCGGCTGATGAATTCGAGCGAAACCGCGATCGCCACATAGAACAGCAGCACGAAGACGAAATAGCCCTCGTCGCTGTCGAACAGTTCCGGCCGTGGCACCTGCAGGAAGTCGGTCTGGCCGGGATAGGTCATGGTGGCCAGGATGGTGTCGAAGGCGGTGGCGAAGGAGAGCGTGACGATGGCGAGGTTGATGCCGCGCAGCCTCAGCGCCGGCAGGCCGATGGCAACGCCGAACGGCACGGCCGCGAGGCCACCGACCAGGATCCATGTGGCGAGGCCACCTGGCGCTTCGGCGAGGTTGAGATAGCCAACCGTCCAGGCGCCGACGCCGGCGAAGGACATCTGACAGAGCGCGATCATGCCGGTGCGGCCGGCGACGAGGCCGAGGCTCTGCAGCGCGACGCCAGTGATCAGGACCGAGGTTGCAAGGAACACCCAATAAGACGGCAGGAGGCCGGCATAGGCGACGCCGCCGGCGATAAGCGCCACGACGATGAGGGTCAATGAGGCCCGAAAACTAGCGCGCTTCATCCCAACGGGCCTCCCGCTGCGACCAGAGAAGAACGGCAAGCACCACCAGGAAGGGAATGGCGCTGCGATACTGGCTGATGCTGTCGATGGAGCTCGCCAGCCCTTCGACGATGCCGAGCGCAATGCCGCCGGCCAGCGTCCACCAGAAGCTGCGGAAGACGCCGATGAGTGCCGCGGCGAGCGCCGGCACGACAAGCAGGCTAAGCGTCATGAAGTTCGGCGAGCGCTGCGGCGCGATGATCATCAGCGCGAAAGTGGTGAAGGCGCCCGTCATGCCCCATACCAGCAGCGACAGGATCTGCACCCGCACGCCGAGCAATTCGGCCGCCATCGGCCGGTCGGCCAGCGCGCGCAGATTGAGGCCGACCTTTGTCCGGTTGAGGAAGAGGTCAGAAAGGATGGTGAACAGCACCGCGAGCCCGATGGTGAGCACCGAGGCGATGGTCACCTCTACGCCGGCGAGACGGAAGGCCGAGCCTGGGAACAACTCGGGCATGTTGTGCGGATGCTGGCCGCCAGTGAGCCGCAGCCCGACGGCGATCAGCCCGACGAGCAGCGCCACCGTCACCGCCGCCTTGGTCGAAGCGCTCGCTTCGCCGAACCACCGCGTCATGATGTAGCCGATTGCGACGCCGGTCGCCGTGCCCGCCGCAATCCCCGCCAGCACCGAGGGCCAGATCGGGAAGCCGGCCTCGAAGAACGCGATCAGCACGAAGGTGCCAGCGCTGCCGATCGCGGCCCCGGTGAAATTCACCGCGGCGACGAGCCGGTAGGTGAAGACGGCGCAGACGCCGAGCAGGGCATAGGTGCCCCCGGCCGTCAGTCCCGCCACGGCGGATGTGAGCAATGCGTTCATCTCGTATCCCGATCCGGAGGACGGCGCGGCCAGCCGCGCCGTCCGGTTCAAGCGACCATCACTTGGCCTGCGGCAGCACGAGCCAGTCCGGCGTCTCGACCTTCCAGGCGCCGGCCTCGAGCTTCATCACCTTGGTGGCCTGCATCGGCGAATGCGTCTTGGCGGTGCCGAAGACGTAAGGCGAGCCGGCGAGCGGGTTGGTGAGCGGCTGCATGTCGTGCAGCGCCTTGGCAACGCTTTCGCGCGTGACCTCGCCGTCGATCGAAGCGACCACCTTGAGGAACAGCTCCGCGGCGAGATAGCCGCCCTGCGAGAAGGCGGTGAGCGGCCGGTTCGCCTTCTGCATGTCGGCAATCCATTGCGCGTTGGCGGCCGAGTTCTTCTCCGTGTAAGGCTCCCACTCGGTGCCGACATAGATCGGCTGCTTGGTGTCGGCCAGCGCCTTGGCGACCTGCTCGGTATAGCCGGGCGCCAGGAAGAGCCAGTTGATGCCGGTGATCTTCTGGGCATCGACGGTCTTGATCAGCTGCACCACCTGCGGCTCGACCTGGTTGGTCAGCACAGCGTCGCAGCCGGCGTCGCGCGCCTTGATGACATAAGGCGTCAGATCGCCCTGGAAGGGCAGCGTCAGATCGATCAGGTGGATCTTCTGGCCGCTGATCTGTTCCCAGTTCTCGATCGCCTTCTTGTAGGCCTCCTGGGTGCCGCCGATGATGATGAAGAAGGCGCAGAGCTTCTTCGTCTTCAATTCGTTGGTGGCGTAGTAGGCCATCGCCGTCGACAGCGTGTAAGGGCCGACATTGACGGGCGCGACATTGGGCGAGGAGAAGCAGGCGGCGTCGACGCCGAGACCCTGCAGCGAAAGGATCTTCTTGCGGCTGTAGGTGGCGGAGTTGACCGCGCAGTCGAGGAGGCTGGCCGAACCGACCAGCGCTACCGCCTCCTTGTTGTCGATCAGGTCGCGCGCGGCTTGCGCGGCGACCGCCGGGTCTGCCTTGTCGTCGGCGATGGTGTAGTCGATCTTGCAGCCATTGATGCCGCCAGCGGCGTTGACCGCATCGAAGGCGGCCTGGGTCGCCTTCGGCACTTCGGAGAAATCAGCCGGGCCGGTGACGGTCGACACGGCGCCGACCTTGATGGCGCCATCCTTGCAGGTTGGGCCGGCGGCGGACGCCGTGCCGGCCATGGCGGCAAGGCCGATGCCGGCAAATGCCGCTGCGAGCAGTCTCGATTTCCAATCCATGTTTTCAGTCTCCCATTTTTGTCATGCGTTATTTGTTTTCAGGCGGCAGCCAGCGCCGGCGCGGCAATGCTGGCGGCGTCGATGGCGGCGAATTTCACCAGCGTGAGGGCGATGGTCTCGCGCTCGATGTCGCGGACGATGAACACCAGCCGGGTGCGGCGGTCGTGCGACGGCCAGCGGTCGAGCCGCGCCGGCGGATGAAAGACGTGCTGCACGCCGTGGAGCACCAGTGGCTGCTCCGGCTCGTCCGTGGTGCGCACGATGCCCTTGAAGCGCAGCAGATCCTCGCCCTTCAGCGCCGCGACATAGTCCAGCCAGCGGGCGAAAGCGGCCCACTCGACTGGCTTGTCGATGATGAAGCTGAAGGACCGGATGCCGTGGTGTGTGTCGCGATGATGATTGTGACCATGGTGGCAATCAGGTCCGCATTCATGGTCGTGGTGATCAGCCGCTTCGAGCCGCGCGGCGATGCGGTTCACATCCGCCGCAGCATCGGCGGACAGGCTCTTCAGCAGATCGAGTTCGACTTCGCCGTTGCGGGCAACGGTTTGCTCGACGGCCGGTGCCAAATGCTCCAGCCGGTGCTGCAAGCCGCCGAGTGCCTCGTTCGAGACGAGATCGGTCTTGGTGATCAGCAGCCGGTCGGCGACGGCGACTTGCTTGGCGGCTTCCGGATGACGGTGAAGCGTCGCCGCGCCATTCACCGCATCGACGGTGGTGACGACACTACCGATGCGAAAGCGAGCCGTGAGCTCAGCTTCGGCCATCAGCGTGTGCAGGATCGGCGCCGGGTCGGCAAGACCGGTGGTCTCGATGATCACTTGGCTGAGCGGTGGCGTTTCGCCGGCCCGGCTCCTGCGGTCGAGCTCCTTCAGCGTGGCGACGAGATCGCCGCGCACCGTGCAGCAGACGCAGCCATTGTCGAGCAGCGTGAACTGCTCCTCGCTGGCCTCGATCAGCACATGGTCGAGCCCGACGGCGCCGAACTCGTTGACGATGACGGCGGCGCCGGCAAGCGAGGGCTGGCGCAGCAGGCGGTTGAGCACCGTCGTCTTGCCGCTGCCGAGGAAGCCGGTGAGGATTGTCACCGGTATCCTCGCGTCGCTTGAGGGATCAGGCGCGCTCATAGACCACCCTCCCCTCGAACCAGGTCGTCAGCACTTTTGTGTCGGCGAGGTCCTCGGCCGGCGTCTCCAGCACGTTGCGGTCGAGCACGATGAGATCGGCCGATTTGCCGATCTCGATCGAGCCGACGGTCTCGGCGAGACCGATGGCGCGGGCCGAATTGATGGTGAAGATTTCGAGCGCGGTAGCGATATCGATCGCCTGCTCCGGCCAAAGCGACGCGCCCGGAAATTCGCCGCTCGGGTTGCGGCGCGTCACCAGGCCTTCGATGCCGTCCCACGGATCGGGGTTAGGCATCACCGGCCAGTCGGAACCGCCGGCCAGCAGCGCGCCGGCGGCAAGCAGGTCCTTGTTCGGCCAGAAGCGCAGTGCCCGCGCCTCGCCCATGGTCTGCTTGTGGCCTTCGAGGAAGCTGGTCGGATACCACAGGAAAGGCGAAAGGTCGGCGACGACGCCGAGCTCGGCGAAGCGGGCGATATCGTGCGGCGCGATGTAGCTTGCATGCGCGATGTGGTGCTTCAGCTTGGTCGGCCCATTGAAGGAGCGCGCGACGTCGATCGCGTCCAACGCCTGGCTGACCGCGGCATCGCCGGCGCAGTGGATTTTTACGCCAAGCCCGAGCTTCTCGCATTTGCCGATCCAGCGGATCAGCTCCGGCACGGTGACGATGGTCGAGCCGCGGAAGCAGCAGCCCAGCACCGGGTCCTTGGTGTAGGGCTCGTGGAAGGCGGCGGTGCGCGCGCCCGGCACACCGTCGAGGAAGATCTTGACGAAATCGGGCTTTGCATGGGCGCCGCGATATTGCTCGCGCAGTGCGATCAGCTCATCGCCGGCAATGCCGAACATGAAGGAGGGCTCGACGGCCGGCATAGCCGACACCGACCAGGCGGTCAGCTCGCCGCGATCGTCGAGGCCTTTCAGCGCCGCGAGGATCGGCTGCATGGCGGCGGCGTCGAGGAATGCGGTGACGCCGTAGGAGTTGAGCGTCGCGATCGAGCGCGCCATCGCGGCGCGGTCCATTTCCTCGGTGTAGTGGCCGGACTGCGCGATGGTGCGCTCGACGATGCCGGCGGCGGATTCGATCATCATGCCGGTCAGCGCGCCGGTCGCCGGATCGCGGCCGATGGAGCCCTTCTCCGGATCGGGCGACGACGCGGAAAGGCCAGCCAAGCCAAGCGCTTGCGAGTTGACCCAGCGGTTGTGATAGGTGTCGTCGCGCAGCATCACCGGCCGGCCCTGACTCACCCGGTCGAACGCCGCCAGCGCCTCCAGTCTGTTGAGCTTCGGCAACAGATCGCTGCCCCATTGTCCGCCGATGATCCAGGAGCCTTCCGGCGCCTTGGCCGCCGCCTCGCCGACGCGCGCGATCAGCGTCTCGAGGCTCCCCGTCGGCGGGAAGCGCAGTTCGAAAAGCTCGGCCTGGCCGCCCATCATCAGATGCGCGTGCACGTCGACGATGCCAGGCATCATCATCGCGCCCTTGAGGTCGACGACGCGGGTGGCAGAGCCCATCAGCGCGGCGACGTCAGCGCCCTCGCCGACCGCGACGATGCGGCCGCCCTTGACGGCAACGGCCGAGGCCCAGGGCCGCTTGCGGTCGAGCGTGTAGACGCGGCCATTGGTGAAAACCAGGTCGGCGCTTCTGTCAGGCATCCTCTCTCCTCCTCTCCGCTAGCCGCACCCTCATGCTGGCGAGCGGGCAAGTTTCAATTCACGTCACACCGCCCTGTTCTGTGTCGGGGCGCGGCCGCCGCCATCCGCGACCAGCACCGCGCCGGTGACGAAGGACGCTTCGTCCGACGCAAGGAACAGGCAGCAGGAGGCGATCTCTTGCGGCTCGGCGACGCGGCGCAGGGCGATGCGGTTGGTCAGCGCCTTGAACTCCTCGTCGGGAGTCGAGCCGTTGGCGCTTGCTGCCACCTTCATCTCGTAGACGCTCATCGGCGTGCGCACCCAGCCGGGCGCCACCGCATTGGCGCGGATGCCGTCGACGCCGTGCGCGAACGCGAGCGAGCGGGTGTAGGAGACGAGCGCCGCCTTGCTCGCCGAATAGGCGGCGTTCTGGCCGCTGGCGTTGAAGGCTCCGACCGAGGCGATGTTGACGATCGCGCCGCCGCGCGCCTTGAGCAGCGGCAGCGCGGCGCGGCAGACCATCATCGAGCCGGTGACGTTGACGGCAAAGCTCTTGGTCCAGGTCTCGTCGCTCAGCGTCTCAGGCTCGTCGAGGATCATGACGCCGGCGGCATTGACGACGATGTCGAGACGTCCGTCGCAGGCATCGATGGCCTGAGCGATATCGTTGGCATCGGTGATGTCGCCGCGCACGGCGGTGCCGCCGCTGGCCTCGGCCGCCTCCTCCAGCACCTCGCCGCCATGCCCGAAGGCGACGACCCTGGCGCCCTCTCGCCCGAACAGCTCGGCGGTGGCGCGACCCATGCCGGTGGCGGCGCCGGTAACCAGGGCCGTGCGGCCTTCGAGGCGCCGGCTCATGCCAGCCCCCAATGCCGCTCTACGGCGTAGCCGGTCTCCGGCAGGGTCGAGCCGCCGTCGACGACGATGGTCTGGCCCGTGGTGTATTTCGCTTGGCTCGAAGCGAGGTAGAGCATCGCGTAGGCGATGTCGTCCGCCTCGCCGAGACGGCCCATGGGAATGAATTGGCCTAGGCGGTTCGCCACCTCCGGCTTGCTCATCGTGCCGCGGCCGGGCTTGGCGATAAAGCCCGGCTCGACGCCGTTGACGGTGATGCCGTCGCGCGCGAATTCGAAGGCGGCGCCACGGATGAAGGCGTTGACGCCGGCCTTGGCGGCCGAATAGTGCGCGCCGCCGGCCATGGCGACGCGCGCCGAAACCGACGAGGTGACCAGGATGCGGCCGAAACGGTTGATGCGCATTGCGGGCGCCGCCGCCTGCGCCAGCCAGAAACAGGCTTTCAGGTTGATAGCCAGCGCCTCTTCCAGCTTGTCCTCATCGAGCTCCTCGACCGAGGCCCAGGGGCAGCCGCCGGCATTGTGGACGACGATGTCGAGCCGGCCGGCCTCGCGCGCGACATTGCCGACAAGTGTGTGAAGCGCGGCGCGGTCGAGCCCGGGAAGCGCAACGGCGCGTGCGGACAGGCCGCGCGCGGAGAGCTCCGCGGCAAGCGCCTCGGCGACATCGAGCGTTCGGTTGGCAATGATCACCGAAGCGCCGGCCTCGGCAAAGCGCGTGACGATGGCGGCACCGATGCCGCGCCCGCCGCCGGTCACCAGCGCCACCCTGCCCGTGAGATCGAACGGGGTCGCCATCGCTCAGACGCCGCCCGCGCCACGGACGAGATCGACGAAACGGCCGAAGACTTCCGTATGGCGGTCGATATCGGCCGGCGACGTCGCCGGGCACATCAGGAACATGGTGTGGAAGGGCGTCACCAGTATGCCTTCGTTCATGTAGAAGGCATGCAGCAGCGTCTCGAGGTCGCCGCGCCGGCCGGCGATGACGTCGGCACCGCTGCGCGGCGGGTTCGGCATGAACATGATCTCGGCGCGGGCGCCGGTCTGCGTCACGTGCCAGGGCAATTTGTTCCCGGCGATGATTTTGCTCGCGGCTTCGGCAAGGCGCGTGGCGTTGGCGATCATCCGCTCGAAATTGGCCGGCGTGAGCACTTCTTCCAGCACCGCGCGCATGGTGGCGACGGTGAGCGCGTTGCCGGCCAGCGTACCGCCGATGCCGAGATGCGCCGACTGGCGCACGCGCGGGTTGACCATCGGCACGATCTTCCAAAGCCGCTCGGCAATCTCCCGCGAGACGCCGAAGATGCCGGCCGGAATGCCGCCGGCGATCGCCTTGCCGGCCACCAGCATGTCCGGCTCCAGCCCATGCAGCGCGGTGTAGCCGCCAGGCCCGCTGGAGATGGTGTGCGTCTCGTCGATGATCAGCACCGTGCCGGTGCGGCGCGTCATCTCGCGCAGTGCGGTGTGAAAACCCTCGGCGACCGGGATCATGCCGAAATTGGTCATCAGCGGCTCGGTCAGCACGCAGGCGACGTCGCCATGCGACAGCGCTTCTTCGAGCGCCGCGACGTCATTGAACTCGACCACCCTGGAGACGGCTGAATGATCGACGCCGTTCGGATGGATCATGTTGCGCATGCCGATCTTGCCGTCACGGATCTCGACATGCGCCTCCTCGACGCCGCCATGATAGCAGCCGGAGAAGACCAGCACTTTCGGGCGCCCGGTGATCATGCGCGCGATGCGGATGGCGCCGCGGTTGGCGTCGGTGGCCGAGGTTGTCAGCGTCCAGTAAGGCAGGCCGAAACGGCGTGTGAGCTCGGCGCCGACCCAGAGGCTGTCCTCGGTGGGCAGCATCATCGTCGTGCCGTTCTGCAATTGGTGGATTGCCGCGCGCGTCACCGCTTCGGGCGCATGGCCGCACATGCCGCCGGTGTCGCCAAGCGCGAAGTCGACATAGTCGTGGGCGTCGATGTCGGTGATATGCGCGCCACGGGCCGAGGCGGCATAGACCGGGAAACCGCCGGCCCAGCGACGCATCCAGTGCGACGGCCCGCCATAGAGGAAATGCGTCTTGCCCTCTTCCCAGGCCGCCGCCGAGCGCGGATGCGTGTCGAGGAACCGCGCCTGCTCGCGGTCGAGCAGGTCTTCGATCGTTGCTGATTGCAAAGCGGTCTTGCTGGCGGCCGTCACGGCGCTGAACTCTCCCTGGCGCGCCAAATTCCGGAGCGCGTAGCTGTTCCCAATTCGGTTCAGTATTTGAACCAGCGTTTTGTATGTTATAGACAACACTGAAGGCAGGAAGGGCGTCTGTCAAGTTAATTCACACGCGAAGTATCTTGGAGAATGCGCGATGAGCACGGTGGGCAAGGCGGTGTCGCTGCTGGAGCTGTTCACGCTACACGAACCGGAGATCGGCCTCTCCGACCTCGCGCGCCGCGCCGGCCTCGATAAGGCCACCGCCAGGCGGCTTCTGATGGCGCTTGCCGCGCACCGGCTGATCGAGCAGGAGCCGCGCAGCCGCCGCTACCGGTTGGGCGCCGGCCTGTCGCGGCTGGCGCGCATCCGCGACGCGCATTTCCCCTTCGTGCGGCTGGCCGCGCCAGTCATCCGCGAGCTGTCGCTCGAAACCGGCGAGACGGTGCATCTGTCCGAGTTCAGCGCCGGCGCGCTGCTTACGCTGCATGTCGAACTGTCGGCCAAGGCCAACCGCGTCAATGTCGATGTCGGCCAGGTGCTGCCGCTGCACGGCACGGCCTCGGGCATCGCGTTCCTCGCCGCCTCACGCCTAGAAGCGGTCGGCGCCTATCTTGAAAAGCCGCTGCAGGCCTTCACCTCGTTCACGATGACGCAGCCGGACGACTTGGTGAAAGCCATCGCGCTTGCCGCTTTACGTGGCTATTCGCGCAGCGCCCAAGGCTATGAGGAAGGCGTGCACAGCATAGGCGCGGCCATCCGCGGCGCCGACGGCCAGCCGATCGGCACGCTGGCCGTGGCCTCGCCCGTCTCGCGCGTCGACGATGCGACAGCGGCCGGACAAGGCGAAGCTGCAGTCAGGGCAGCCAGGCTGATCTCGGCGCGGCTGACCGGCGAGGCGTGAGGCGCCCCACCGGCGCTCAAAGCCACGGACTTTTGCTTTGAGGCATTTTTTGACCCACGCGTTCCGCTTGTGAACATCGTTCATTTTTCTCTTGAACGCCGTTCACGATGTGCTATGGTGCATCCGTGAACAACGTTCAAAGCGATGTATCCAGCCTGAAACAGACCGGCGCCGATCCGGCTTAACGCCGAAACGAAAGGATCATATCGATGCTCGCCGACAGCCAAGCCCGCAAACAGTCAAGTGCCTGGAAGGCCTGGAGGCCTATCATGGACGACGGATTCCAGGCGCCAAGAACAAGAAACAAATGGATTGGATTGAACCGCAGTAACGAAGTTTAACGGCTTCCCGATAAACAAGGCTCAAACCGCGCAAGTGTCCGCTCAGTCCAATCGGATTGCCAGCCGGACTTGCCCAATGGAAGTTGCCATGAACACCCATCTGATGATGTCGCGGCGCTTCGCGCCTCTCTTCTGGACGCAATTCCTCTCGGCCTTCAACGACAATTTCCTGAAGAACACGCTGGTGTTCCTCATTCTCTTCACGCTGGCGAAGGATCAGGCCGCGTCGCTGGTGACGCTGGCCGGCGCCGTGTTCATGGCGCCCTTCCTGCTGCTTTCCGCGCTTGGCGGCGAGATCGCCGACCGCTTCGACAAGGCGCTGATCGCGCGCCGCCTGAAATTCACCGAGATCGCCGCGGCCGCCGTCGCCGTCGTCGGCATCGCGCTGTCCTCGATCCCGGTGCTGATGACGGCACTCTTGATGTTCGGCATCATCTCGGCGCTGTTCGGGCCGATCAAGTACGGCATCCTGCCGGATCACCTGGAGCGCAAGGAACTGCCCAAGGCCAATGCCTGGATCGAGTCGGCGACCTTCGCCGCGATCCTGGGCGGCACCATCGCCGGCGGCGTCGTCTCCGCCGACGGCATTGGGGTCGCGGTGTTCGGGCCGATCATGATGGCTTTGGCCGTCGGCTGCTGGCTGGTCAGCCGCTACATCCCCGCCACCGGTTCGGCCGCACCCAACCTCACCATCGACAAGAACATCCTCCGCTCGACCTGGCGGCAGGTCGCGGAACTGCGCACCGACACGCGCATCTGGCGCGCCGGCCTGATGACCTCGTGGTTCTGGCTGGTCGGCGCGATCGTGCTTTCGATCCTGCCGGCGCTGATCAAGGATTCGCTCGGCGGCAACGAGATCGCGGTCACCGCCTATCTTGCGGTGTTCGCCGTCTCGATCGCCATCGGTTCAGCCATCGCCGCCTGGATGTCGCAAGGGCGCATGGTGCTGTTGCCGGCACCGGTCGGCACCGCGCTGCTAGCGCTGTTCGGCCTGCATCTAGCCTGGACCATCGGCAGCATGCAGCCTTCGCCAACAGCCGCTAGCCTTTCGGCCTTCTTCGCCGGCCCCAACACCATCCGCGTCGCCATCGACCTCGCCGGCATGGCGATTGCCGCCGCCTTCCTGGTGGTGCCGACCTTCGCCGCCGTGCAGGCCTGGTCGCCCGAGGCGCGCCGCGCCCGTGTCGTCGCGGCGGTCAGCATCGTCAATGCCGGCTTCATGACCGTCGGCGGCATCCTCGTCGCCGCGATCCAGGCAGCGGGTGTCTCCATCGCGGGTATCCTGTTCGGCCTCGTCGTCGCCAACGCCATCGCCGCCCGGCTGATGCTGAAATACCTGCCGACCAATCCCTTCCGGGATTTCGTCTCGATCCTGTTCCGCGCCTTCCTGCGCCTGGAGGTCGAGGGTATCGAGAACCTCAAGGCGGCCGGCAAGGCGCCGATCCTGGCCCTCAACCATGTCAGCTTCCTCGACGGCCCGCTGGCGCTGACGCTGACCGACGAGGAGCCGGTCTTCGCCATCGACTACACGATCGCGCAGGCCTGGTGGATGAAGCCGTTCATGAAGCTCGCCCGCGCGCTGCCGCTCAATCCGGCCAAGCCGATGTCGACCCGCACCCTTATCAAGATCGTGCAGGGTGGCGATCCGCTGGTCATCTTTCCGGAAGGCCGCATCACCGTCACCGGCGGCCTGATGAAGGTCTATGACGGCGCCGCCATGGTTGCCGACAAGACCGGCTCGATGGTGGTGCCGGTGCGCATCGACGGGCTGGAGAAGAGCTACTTCTCGCGGCTCTCCTCGCAGCATGTGCGCCGCCGCCTGTTCCCGAAGGTCAAGGTGACCATCCTGGAGCCGGTGAAGCTCGAAGTGCCGCAGGAACTGAAGGGCCGCCAGCGCCGCGCCGCGGCGGGCTCCGCGCTCTATCAGGTGATGTCGGACCTGGTCTTCCGCACCCAGGACATCGACAAGACCGTTCTGGAGAAGATCATCGAGACGGCCAACGAGCGCGGCATGAAAGAGCTCGCCGTGCAGGATCCGGTCACCGGTTCGCTGAGCTATGGCAAGCTGCTCACCGCCGCCGCCGTGCTCGGCGAGAAGTTCGAGCATCTCTATGCCGGACAGCAGACGCTGGGCATCATGCTGCCCAACGCCAACGGCGCCTGCGCGGCACTGCTCGGCGTCATGTCGGCCGGCAAGGTTCCGGCGATGATCAACTTCACCGCGGGCGCCGCGAACATCCTGTCGGCCTGCAAGGCGGCCGAGGTGCGCACCGTGCTCACCTCCCGCGCCTTCGTCGAACAGGCAAAGCTCGGGCCGATGGTCGAGGAGATCGGCCGCTCGGTCGACATTGTCTGGCTCGACGATCTGCGGGCCACGATCGGTCTCAAGGACAAGCTGCTCGGCCTGTTGCGCAAGGCGACGCCCCGGGTGGCGCGCAAGGCGGACGATCCGGCGGCGATCCTGTTCACCTCGGGCTCGGAAGGCATGCCGAAGGGCGTGGTGCTCACCCATCGCAACATCCTGGCCAATGCCGCCCAGGCCGCCTCGCGCATCGACTTCCACTCGGGCGACAAGGTGTTCAACGTGCTGCCGATCTTCCACTCCTTCGGCATGACCGCGGGCACGGTGCTGCCGCTGATCTCCGGCGTGCCGGTCTATTTCTACCCCTCGCCGCTGCACTACCGCATCGTGCCGGAACTGATCTATGCCTCGAACGCGACGATCATCTTCGGCACCGATACCTTCCTGTCCGGCTATGCCCGCACGGCACACCCCTACGACTTCCGTTCGGTGCGCTACTGCTTCGCCGGCGCCGAGCCGGTGAAGGCCGCGACGCGCCAGACCTATATGGAGAAGTTCGGCCTGCGTATCCTGGAAGGCTACGGCGTGACCGAAACCGCGCCGGTGATCGCCATCAACACGCCGATGTACAACAAGTCGGGCAGCGTCGGCAAAATCATGCCCGGCATGGAGTACCGCCTCGAGCCGGTGCCCGGCGTCGACGAAGGCGGCCGGCTGTTCGTGCGCGGCCCGAACGTCATGGCCGGCTACCTGCGCGCCGAGAACCCCGGCGTGATCGAACCGCTGGCCGACGGCTGGCACGACACCGGCGACGTCGTCACCGTCGACGATGCGGGTTTCATCTCGATCCGCGGACGCGCCAAGCGCTTCGCCAAGATCGGCGGCGAGATGGTCTCTCTTGCCGCGGTCGAGGCGCTGGCGGGGGAACTCTGGAAAGGCTCGCTGTCGGCCGTTGCCACGCTGCCGGACGCTCGCAAGGGCGAAAAGCTGATCCTCATCACCGAGGCGCCGAAAGCCACCCGCGCGGACTTCCTCGCCTTCGCCAAGGCGAACGGCGCCATGGACCTGACGGTGCCGGCCGAAGTGCGCGTCGTGCCGAAAGTGCCGGTGCTCGGCTCCGGCAAACTCGACTTCGCCGGGGTGACCAGGATGGTGCGCGGCGCGGAAGAGCTGAAGGTCAAGGCCGCCTGAGCTGAATGGACGAACAGGCCGGCGACAAGCGCGGGCCTATTCATCCCGGCCGGCAGGTCCGGCCGAGATGTCTGCTCAGGCCGCGTATCTCGCCATCACCGGCTGCCTCGACCACTGGGCGTACCAGGTGTCGAACAGCTTGAGCTGCTGTTCGGCATAGCCGCGCTGGCTGTCGCTCAGCGCATCCGTCTCGTTGAAGTGCAGCCTGTATTCGGGGCCACCCTTCAGCACCATCATGTGTTTGAAATAGAGCACAAGGTCCGGTCCCTCGTCGAAAGAGGACAGCACGGCCAACGCCGCGTCCAGTTCCTGCGCCAGCCGGCGCGCTTCGGCATCGCCCTTGGCCGCCGCTTGGCTGAGGCCGACGAGATGCAGCACTTCCTTGGGAAGGACATTGCCGATGCCGGTGATGGCGCCGGACGCGCCGCAATTGACGAAACCGTGGAAGACGGCGGTGTCGACGCCGATCATCAGCGCAACCTCATCGTCCCGGCTGGTGATGTTTTCCGCCGCGTAGCGCAGATCCGACGGCCCGCCGAACTCCTTGAAGCCGACGAGGTTCGAATGCTCGGCGCGCAACGCGAAGAAGAGATCGGCGCGCGTGGCAAAGCCGTAATAGGGGCTGTTGTAGATGACGGCCGGCAGGTCGGGGGCAGCGGCAAGGATCGCCTTGAAGTGATGACGCTGCGCCGTCACCGATGGCCCGCGCGACAGAACGCGTGGGATCACCATCAGGCCCCGCGCGCCGACCTTTTGCGCGTGGGCGGCATGCGCCACGGCGCTGGCGGTGTTGACCGCGCCGGTGCCGACGATCACCGGAACGCCCGCCTTGACTAGGCGCTCGACGCCTTCCATGCGTTGCGCGTCGGTCAAGAGCGGCCAGTCGCCCATGGAGCCGCAATAGACGACCGCCGACATGCCGGCGGCGATCAGCTCGCGCCCCTTGCGCACCAGCGCGTCGAAGTCGGGAAGGCGGTCATCGGTGCAAGGCGTCATCAGCGCCGGCATGCAGCCGGAAAAAACATTGGCGGTCATTTCGAAGTCTCCTTGAGGCAGGCATGCAGATTGACCAGTTTGGCCCGGCGCGGCACCGCTTGCCAAGTGGATAGTCGAGGTTCATGCGCGCTCAGCATGGGTACGATCGTGGCCATTTGTTCTTAGGCACTCCGCTCAGAGCGCTACCCACGCCGTCTTGAGGTCGGTGTATTTCTCGATGGCGTGGAGCGACTTGTCGCGGCCGAAGCCGGACTGCTTGAAGCCGCCGAGCGGCACGGTGATGTCGGCGCCGCCATAGGTGTTGACATGGACGACGCCGGCATTGATGGCGCGCACCATCCGGTGCGCGGTCGACAGGTTCGAGGTCCATACGGCCGACGCAAGACCATAGACGGTCGCGTTGGCGAGGCGCACCGCCTCTTCCTCGGTCTCGAAGCGCGTGACGGCGAGCACCGGCCCGAATACTTCCTCGCGAGCGAGCTGCATCTTCTCGGTCACGTTCTCGAAGATCGTCGGCGCCATATAGCTGCCGCCGGTTTCCGCCAGGATGCGTTCGCCGCCGGTGACGAGACGGGCGCCCTCCTCCGAAGCCTTGGCGACGAAGCCGAGATTCTTGGTCAGTTGCTCGGCGCTCGACACCGCGCCGACATCGGAGCCGAGATCGAGCGGATCGCCGACCTTCAGCTTCCCGGTGGCCTTGAGAAGCTCGTCCATGAAGCGGTCGTAGACCGAGGTCTGGACCAGCAGGCGCGAACCGGCGACGCAGACCTGTCCGGAATTGCGGAAGATGCCGTTGGCCGAGACGACCGCCGCCTGCTTCAGGTCCGGCGCATCGGCAAAGACGATGTTGGGCGACTTGCCGCCAAGCTCGAGGAAGACACGCTTGAGGTTCGAGCGCGCGGAATATTCGAGCAAGCGGCGGCCGACAGGCCCGGAGCCGGTGAAGGCGATGGCGTCGACATCCATATGCAGGCCGAGCGCCTCGCCGGCGACCGAGCCGCGGCCGGTGACGACATTGAAGACGCCCTCGGGCAAGCCGGCCTCGGCTGCAAGTTCCGCCAGGCGCAGCAAGGTCAGCGAGGCGATCTCCGGCGGCTTGACGACGATGGCGTTGCCGGCGGCCAAGGCCGGCGCGATCTTCCAGGCGCCGATCATCAGCGGGAAGTTCCACGGCACGATGACGCCGACGACGCCGAGCGGCTCCTTGTGGATCAATCCAAGGACATTGTCAGCGGTCGGCGCGATCTCGCCATAGACCTTGTCGATCGCCTCGGCATAGTAGCGGATCGTGCCGGCGGCCGACAGCGGCTCGGCCTTGTAGGCCATGCCGATCTCGGTGCCATTGTCACGCACGCCGAGCACAGCAAGCTCCAGCGCGTGCTTTTCGACCAGCTCGGCGAATTTCGTCAGCACCTTCTTGCGAAAAGCCGGCGCCGCGCGTGACCAGGAGCCCTTGGCAAACGCCTTGCGCGCCGAAGCGACGGCGCGGTCGACATCGGCGGCGTCACCGTCGGCAATGCTTGCGAAGAGGCGGCCGTCGATCGGCGAAATCACCTGCAGACTGCCGCCGCTTTGCGCATCCACCGGAGTTCCATCGATGAACAGGCGCCGCGCGCCGACCTCCGTCTTGCGCAGCGTGTCGATGGTGTCCTGGCTGATCATTCTCAATTTGCTCCAAATTCTACATGAAGTGTCGCCGGCGCGCGGAACTCCCAGCCGCGGAACACCGGCTCCTTGCCCGACACCAGCCTGAGATCCGGAAAACGCTCCAGCAGCAACCTTAGCGCGAGGCACATCTGCTCGCGCGCGAAGAAGCGGCCCGAGCAGAAATGATGGCCGAAGCCGAAGGCGGCGTGGTTGCCCTCGTTGCGATGGATATCGAAGCTGTCGGGATCGGTGAAGCGACTTTCGTCGCGGCTGGCCGAGGAGACGAGCGCCGCAACGGGAGCTCCGGCGGGTATCGTCGCCCCGCCGATCTCCACGGCACGGGTCGTTTCACGCGTCTGGGTGCCGATCGGCGCCACCCAGCGCAGACCCTCGTCCACTGCTCTGGGCACGAAGGTTTCAGGATCGTCGAGCACCTGCCGCAACTGCTCAGGGTTCGTCAGCAGACCGACGAGGATGGAGCCGGCGCCGTGGCCAGGCTCCTGCATGCCTCCGAGCAAGATGACCTTGATGGTCGGCATCAGGAAATCGATCAAGCGGGTCGAGCCGTCAGGCATGCCGTCATGCAGCATATGCGAGAGCGCCGAGTCGTCCGGCTCGCCGGCCAGGCGTTCCAACGTCGGCCGGACGGCGGCGCCGACCTCGGCGCTGATCGCGTCGGCGGTTTCCTGCCGCTTCGGATCGTTCTCGAAATTGATGGCGCCCTGGGCAAGACCATAGAACCAGCGCCGCAACGTCGGCATGTCGACGTCGGCAAGCCCGAGCGAGCGCGCCAGGCTCAGCGTCGACACCGGCTCGAAATAGTCGGCCATCAGCTCGGCGGAGCCGTGCGCGGCAATTCTGTCGAGATAGGGTTCGGCGATTGCGCGCACGAGATTGCCGGCATAGGAGGCGACGGTGCGGGGCCGGTATTTCGGATCGACGCCCTGGCGCAGTTGCTTATGCGTCTCACCGTCGGTGGTCAGGATGGTCGGCTTGCCGAAAGAGCGCTCGACCGGCGAGGTGCCGACAGCCGCCGAGAAGATGTCGGGCGACTTGGCGACGGTCTCGACGTCCTTCCAGCGGGTGACGAACCAGAGATTGACCGCCGGCACGAAGGCGACCGGCGCGTTGCGCCTGAGCTCGGCGTAGATCGGATAGGGGTCGGCTTCCAGCGCCTCGACCGTGATACCATCGGTAAAGCTCATGCCGCTGCTCCCGTTCCGTTAAGGCGGGGCGGCGCGGACGCCGCCCCTTGTCCATCAATCACCTGCCCATCAATCGCCGAGCGGCTGGCCGAGCCGTTCGAAGGCAGCCGGATCACGGCCTCGCAAAGCGCCTGCCAGCAACAGGCCGACCACGGCCGCGATCAGCACCAGCGCCGGCAGGAACACGCCGAGGAAGCCACCGGCGCCCGACAGGCTGCCGAAATTGATGACGATCAGGTAGATGATGATGGCAAAGGCGATGAAGGTCAGCGCCGGCAGGATCGTGGTCTTCAGCCCGTTCTCCTGGTTGGACGGGTTGGCGCGGAAGTACATCACCACGGCGAGCGAGGCCACCGCCATCATGACGATGACGCCGAGCGTGGCGACGTTGGTGAGCCACGAGAACAGCGCCAGCACCGGGTCGAGGCCGAGCACCGCGAACAGCCCGATAACGACGGCCGCGAGCACGGTCTGGATCACCGAGGCGACATGCGGGCTCTGATGCGCCGAATGCGTCACGCCGATCGACTGCGGCAGGAGCTTTTCGCGGCCGGCGACGTAGATGTAGCGGGCGACCGCATTGTGGAAGGCGAGCACACCGGCGAACAAGCTGGAGACGAAGAGGATGCTCATGGCATGGGTGAGCAGCGTTCCGGCGTAGCGGTCGGAGAGGCCGAACAGGAAGGTGGTCGGATCCTGCAAAGCCTGCAGCGACGGCAACAGCTTGTCGACGCCGGCGCCGACCGCCATCAGCCAGGCGGTGATCATGTAGAACAGGCCGATCAGGATGACGGAGAAATAGGTGGCTCGCGGAATGGTCACCTTCGGGTCGCGCGCCTCCTCGGCATAGATCGTGGTCGCCTCGAAGCCGATGAAGGCAGCGAAGCAGAACAGGATGGCGATGGCCGGCGCGCCGCTGGCGATCTGGCTCCAGCTGAAGGGCGCCGCCGACAGGCCGCTGTCGCCGCCGGTCTTGAGGATGGTGAGGTCGAGGATCAGCACGACGACGTATTCGGCAAGCACCAGCACCGTCAGGATCTTGGCCGAGAGGTCGACCTGGCGGTAGCCGAGCACGGCGACGATGGCGATGGCAATGAAGCTCCACACCCACCACGGCAGATTGATGCCCCAGCCGGCGAACAGCCCGGCGGTGGCCGCGCCCAGCAGGCCCATGACGCCGATCTGCATGGCGTTGTAGGAGAGGATCGCGATCAGCGCGACGGCGCCGCCGGCCATGCCGCCCAGCCCACGCGCGGCATAGGCGTAGAAAGCGCCGGCATTGCCGATGTGGCGCGACATGGCGACATAGCCAACCGCGAACAGGAGCAGCAACAGCGTCACGATCAGATAGGTGCCGGCAAAGCCGGCGCCGTTGCCCATCAGCATGCCGAGCGGCGTGCCGCCGGCAACGGCCGTCAGCGGTGCGGCGGCCGAAATCACCATGAAGGTGATGGCGCCGACGCCAAGGCTGTTCTTCCTCAGCCGGTTCACTTCTCCGGCTTCAACTGTGGTCATTTTTCCCTCCATTCCGCATTGCGGAAACCAAGTGTCCCTGAGATGCCGAGGGCCTTCTGAGAGGGCCAATGCGCATTTCATTATTTGCAACGGCATTTCGATATTAGACTTGCAAAGGAATCGACTTGCTGTCAAGTTAATTCGCACGTTAAGTATCTGACGGAGGATCGGACACGCGATGAGCACGGTGGCCAAAGCCATTTCGCTGCTGGAGGTGCTGGGCGGCGGCGCGCCCGAGGCGGCGCTTGCCGACCTTGCCAGGGGCGCCGGCTTCGACAAGGCGACGACGCGCCGGCTGCTGGTTTCGCTCATTGCGCAAGGGCTGGTCGAGCAGGACGAGGCGACGCGCCTCTACCGGCTAGGAGCCGGCCTGACGCGGCTGGCGCTGATGCGCGAGGCGCAGTTTCCGTTCCTGCGCATGGCCGTGCCGGTGGTCGAGATGCTGGCCACCGAGACCGGCGAGACGGCGCATCTCTCGGAATATTCGAAGCGCGGCCTGATCACCGTCCAGGTCATCGAATCGGCCAAGGCCAATCGTGTCAGTGTGCAACTCGGCGACGTGCTGCCGATGCATGCGACGGCGTCCGGCATCGCATTCCTGGCTTTCACTGAGGAGCGCATCCGCGAGGCCATCCTTGCCGGACCGATGCCGGCTTTCACGCCCTTCACCATCGGCGATGCAAACACTTTGGCCGAACAAGTCGCCGCCGCCCGCGCGCGCGGCCATTCCATCGGCGCGCAGGGTTTCGAGGAGGGCGTGATGAGCGTCGCCGCCCCGGTTCTCGGCACCGACGGCTATGCCATCGGCGCCATCGCGGTGGCGGCGCCGAGAGTGCGCACCCAAAAGGCCGACATCGAGCGGCTTGGCGTCAGCGTGACCGCCGCGGGTCGCGAGATCGGCGAGCGGCTGTTCGGCCGGCTGGCCGGCCAGAAGCGGGCCTGACAACCAACGAGAGACTGCAGGGAGACTGATGTGGAGGAGAAACGCCGAATCCTGGTTATCGGTACCGGCGACACCAAGGCCGACGAGCTTCTGTTCATGCGCGAGCGCATCGAGGCCGTCGGCGGCGTTGCCGTGATGATGGACGTCAGCGTGCTTGGCGACCCGCCCTACAAGCCGGAGCATGACAAGCATGCAGTGGCGCGCGCGGCGGACACCACCATCGAGGCAATCATCGCCACCGGCGACGAGAATACTGCGATGACGCTGATGGCGCTTGGCGCCTCGCGGCTTGCGCGCTCGCTGCACGACAGGGGCGAAATCGACGGCTTCATTGCGCTGGGCGGCTCGATGGGCACCGACCTTGCGCTCGACGTGGCACTGGCGCTGCCGCTCGGCGTGCCGAAATTCGTCGTCTCGACGATCGCCTATTCGCACCTCGTGCCGCCGGAGCGCATCGCCACCGACCTGATGATGATCCTGTGGGCCGGCGGCCTCTACGGGCTCAACAGCGCCTGCAAGGCGGTGCTGTCGCAGGCCAGCGGCGCCGTGGTCGGCGCCGCGCGGGCTGTCGTCAAACCCGATATGTCGCGGCCGAAGGTCGGCATGAGCTCGCTGGGCAAAAGCTGCCTGCAATATATGGTCACGCTGAAGCCTGAGCTGGAGAAGCGCGGCTATGAGGTCATCGTCTTCCACACCACCGGCATGGGCGGGCGGGCGCTGGAGGCGATCGCCGCGCAGAAAGGCTTCGTCGCGGTGCTCGATTTCAGCCTGCAGGAGCTTGCCAACCAGCTTACCGGCTCGGTGGTGAATTCGGGCACCGACCGGCTAGAGAATGCCGGGCGGCAAGGCATCCCGCAGATCGTCGCGCCCGGCGCCATCGACATGGTGGATTTCCCGACCTGGCAGGCCGTGCCGTCGCGCTTCACGGAACGGCCGTACCACGCGCATAACCGCCTGCTTGCCTCGGTCACCTCCGACGGCGCGACACGCCGGGAGATCGCGCGCGCCATCGGCGACAAGCTCGCCGCGGCGACCGGTCCGACCGCCTTCATCCTGCCCGCCGGCGGCATCCAGCAATGGGACCAGCAAGGCGAGCCGCTCTACGAGCCGGAAGCGCTGTCGGCCTTCGTCGAGGAGATGAGGGCGCGCGTGCCGGACAATGCCGAGCTGCATGAGATCGTCGGGCATATCAACGACGCCGCCTTCAGCGCCAAGGCGCTGGAAATCTTCGACCGCTGGGTGGCGGAAGGCATCGTTCCGCCCGGCGTGACCGGCAGGCGCGCGGCATGAGCCAGGTGAAGCCGCGGGCGCTGGTGTTGGACTTCGGCGGCGTGGTCACCCGCACTTTGTTCGAGACGCATGCGCTGACCGAGCAGGCGCTTGGCCTCAAGCCCGGCACGCTCGGTTGGCGCGGACCATTCGACCCGGTTTCCGATGCGTTGTGGCGCTCAATGCAGGCCGACGAGATCAGCGAACGCGACTACTGGAAAACGCGTACGCGCGAAGTCGGCCAATTGGTCGGAGAAGACTGGCAGGACATGCAGACCTTCGTGCAGCGGGCGCGCGGAGCGGAGCCGGAAAAAGTGCTGCGACCGGAGGCCGACCAAGCCATCCGCACGGCGCATGCCGCCGGTGTCCGCCTCGCCATCCTGTCGAACGAGCTCGACCTGTTCTATGGCGCTGATTTTCGCCAACGCCTGCCGCTGCTTTCGCTTTTCGAGACGATCGTCGATGCGACTTATACGAAAATCCTCAAGCCCGATGCCCGCGCCTATGCGATGGTCGGCGAGGCGCTGCGGCTGCCGCTTGCGGCCTGCGTCTTCGTCGACGACCAGAAGCGCAATGTCGACGGTGCGATTGCCGCCGGCATGCCGACCGTTCATTTCGACGTCGCCCGACCGGCGCAAAGCTATGCCGAGGCGCTCAGCCATTTCGGCCTGACGCTCTCCTGATTGCAAAACCGGAGTTCCTCCCGATGCGTGACATCAACTTCCTCACCGAAAACAACGCCAAGCCGATCTGGCATCCGATGGCGCATCCGGCCGAAATGCGGGCGAGCCCGCCGAAGATCATCATGAAGGGCGAAGGCGTTTCGGTGACCGACGCCGAGGGCCGCACGGTGCTCGACGCCGTCGGCGGCCTCTGGAACGTCAACCTCGGCTACAGCTGCGATTCGATCAAGAAGGCGATAACGGGACAGCTCGACGCGCTCCCCTATTACTCAGGCTTTCGCGGCACCTCGACCGGGCCATCGATCGAGCTCGCTTACGAGCTGACCCAGTGGTTCGCGCCGGAGGGCATGGCGCGCGCCTTCTTCACCTCGGGCGGCTCGGACTCGGTCGAGACGGCGCTGCGGCTCGCGCGGCAATATTGGAAGATCCGCGGCCAGGGCGACCGCACGAAATTCCTGGCGCTGAAGAAGGGCTATCACGGCACGCATTTCGGCGGCGCCTCGGTCAACGGCAATGCCAATTTCCGGCGCAACTACGAACCGCTGCTGCCCGGCGTCTTCCACACGCCGGCGCCGATGACCTACCGCAACCCGTTCGACGAGACCGATCCGGCGAAGCTTGCGAAACTCTGCGCGCGGGCGATCGAGGAAGAGATCGCCTTTCAGGGCGCCGATACGATCGCCGCCTTCATCATGGAACCGGTGCTCGGCGCCGGCGGCGTCATCGTCCCACATGAGAGCTTCATGCCGATGGTGCGGGCGATCTGCGACCGCCACGACATCCTGTTGATCGCCGACGAGGTGGTGACCGGCTTCGGCCGCACCGGCGCCTGGTCAGGCTCGCGACTCTCCAGCACGAAGCCGGATTTCATGACCATCGCCAAGGCGATCACATCAGGCTATTTCCCGCTCGGCGCGACATTGATCGGCGCCAAGGTCGCCGACGTCTTCGAGGCCGACAAGACGAGCTTCGGCGCGATCGGCCACGGCTATACCTATTCCGGCCACCCGGTCGGCTGCGCGGCCGGCCTGGCGGCTCTGGCCGAGACGAAGCGGCTGGCCGTCAACGAGAATGCCGCCGCGCGCGGCGTCGAGCTCGGCAAGGCGCTGGAGGCACTGAAGGCAAAGCACCAACTGGTCGGCGATGTTCGTTACCAAGGCCTGATGGCGGCCCTCGAGCTGGTCTCGGACCGCGCCGCCAAGAAGCCGGTCGACAAGAAGACGATGGCCGCCGTCGCGGACGGAGCTTATGGCGCGGGCGTCATGCTGCGCGTCTCCGGCAACAACATCATCCTGTCGCCACCGCTGATCATAACCGCCGCCGATGTGGCGAAGATTGCCGAGGGGCTGGATGCGGGGTTGGCCGCTGCCGCGGCCTAGGGAATAGGGCTTGGGCAGTAGGGAATAGAGTAGGGAAAGAAAGCCCTACTGCCTACTGCCTACTGCCTACTGCCTACTGCCTACTGCCTACTGCCTGCAATCTCGCTTTGCGCCACGCCGCCGGCGACACGCCAACCGCCTGCCGAAAGAAGCGCGAGAAATAGGCGGGATCGTTGAAGCCGGTTTCGTAGGCGATGTCCTCGACCGTGCGGATGGTGAAGAGCAGCAGGCGCTTGGCCTCGACCAGGCGTCTTTCGCCGATCGCCTGACGCACGCCCGAGCCCAGCACCTGATGCGCCGCGTTGTCGAGCAGATGGCGCGTGGTGCCAAGCTCCCC
Organism: Mesorhizobium sp. B3-1-8; assembly: GCF_006439495.1. NCBI lineage: Bacteria > Pseudomonadati > Pseudomonadota > Alphaproteobacteria > Hyphomicrobiales > Phyllobacteriaceae > Mesorhizobium > Mesorhizobium sp. B3-1-8. The sequence goes on along the minus strand of NZ_VFTK01000030.1, from coordinate 42,728 downwards.
GACATAGCGCTCGACCGGCCAGTCATCGCGAAAATGCCGGTCGATCAGCCGCCTGAGCCGGCCGCCCAGCGCCACCGCGGCCGGCACGGTCACCGCATGCGACTGGGCGTCGAGACGGGCGATGTGCGACAATGCCACCGCGATCAGCGGCGGCAGGATCTTTTCCGCGCCGGCTTGAGCCTCGACATATTCGGCCTGGATCATCTTGATGGTGTCGGTAAGCCGCTCCCAAGGCGCCGCGTCACCCCGCCCGGTCACGAAAACCGGCTGATCAAGCTGGAGGGCCGAGTGCTCGGCGATGGCCGCGAGCGCAGCGTCCGCGACCGAGACGACGATGGCGTCGGTGCCCGCCTCGATGTCGAACCCATGCACCACGCCGCTCGGCATGAAGCTGACCGTCGGTGCCGAAAAACTCCAGGTCTTGTCCTCGATCCGATAGACGCCCTGCCCGCTCGTCCAGAAGGTGATCTGCGCCATTTGCGGATGTTTGTGCGCCAGAACCCGGCCGCGGTGCACGGAAGCGCGGGCTTGCACGGTCTCGACATGCAGGAAGCCGACGTCGAGCGCCCGCGCCGGCTCGCCGTAGACGAAGAATTCCGGGATGGCGGTCTGGCTCATGAGACGCCCGAAAAAGTCCAATCGGTTTTACGCTTTCGTCCATAAACCATCCAGCGGCTTGCGGCTACTCTCCAACAATCCAAGGGAGGATCATGATGCGATCGGAAGAATTCCGGGCCGACAATTCGCGGCCGTTCACGGGCGCCGAATATCTGGCGAGCCTGCGCGACGGGCGCGAGGTCTACATCAATGGCGAACGGGTGGCCGATGTCACCAGCCATCCGGCAATGCGCAATTCGGTGCGTTCGCTGGCCCGCCTCTACGACGCGCTGCACGATCCGAACCAGCAGCCTGTACTGACCTCGCCGACCGATACCGGCTCGGGCGGCTACACCCACAAATATTTCCGCGTCGCCCATTCCCCTGCCGATCTTGCCGCGCAGCAAAGCGCGATCGCGCATTGGGCGCGCATGACCTATGGCTGGATGGGTCGCACCGCCGACTACAAGGCGGCGCTGATGAACACGCTCGGCGCCAATGCCGAATGGTACGGCCCGTTCAAGGACAATGCGCGCGCCTGGCACAAGCGGGCCCAGGAGGCGGTCCTGTTCATGAACCACGCCATCGTCAACCCGCCGATCGATCGCCACAAGCCGGCCGAGCAGGTGAAGGACGTGTTCGTGCACATCACCAAGGAGAACGACGCCGGCATTTGGGTGTCCGGCGCCAAGGTGGTGGCGACGTCGTCGGCGCTCACCCACTACAATTTCCTGGCGCAGAGCTCGGCGACAGTGACGGAAGATCCATCGCTGTCGGTGATGTTCATCGTGCCGATGAATGCGCCTGGCATTAAGATGTTCTGCCGCGTCTCCTATGAGCAGACGGCCAACACAGTCGGCCATCCCTTCGACTATCCGCTGTCGTCGCGCTTCGACGAGAACGACGCGATCCTGGTGCTCGACAACGTCTTCATCCCCTGGGAGGACGTGCTTGTGCTGCGCGATGCGCAGAAGATCCTGTCCTTCCATCCGGCGTCGGGCTTCATGCATGGCTATTGCTTCCAGGGCTGCACACGCTTCGCCGTCAAGCTCGACTTCCTCGCCGGATTGCTCGCCAAGGCGCTGCGAGCGACAGGCGGCGATGCCTTTCGCGGCAACCAGGCGGCGCTCGGCGAGGTGATTGCGCTGCGCCACATGTTCTGGAGCTTTTCCAATGCCATGGCGCACAACCCGATACCGTGGGCGAACGGCGCGGTGCTGCCCAATCTCGAGGCCGCGCTCGCCTACCGCACCTTCATGTCGGAAGCGTATCCGCGCGTCATCGACACGGTGCGTCGGGTGATCGCCTCGGGGCTGATCTATCTGCCGTCCTCGGCACGCGACTTCGACAATCCCGAGATTGACCGCTATCTCGCGCAATATGTGCGCGGCTCCAACGACATGGGCCATATCGAGCGCATCAAGATCATGAAGCTGTTGTGGGACGCGACCGGCACCGAATTCGGCGGCCGCCACGCGCTCTACGAGCTCAACTATGCCGGCGCCCCGGAAGAGGTACGGCTGCAGGTGCTGAAGGGCGCCGAGCGCGGCGGCCGGCTGAAGCAGATGGAGGAACTGGTCGACCAATGCATGGCCGACTATGACGAAAAGGGCTGGACCGGCGACACCTGGCTGCCGCCGATTGCCGCCCAGCCCAACTGACGGGGGCCGGCGATGGAAGCGGCCATGACAACACAAGTCGCGAGGCTGGAATTCCGCGAGGCCATGGCGCGGGTCTGCGCGCCGGTCAACATCGTCACCACGGACGGTCCGGCCGGGCGCGGCGGCTTCACCGCGACCGCCATGTGCAGCGTCTCCGACGATCCGCCGACGCTGCTGGTCTGCATGAACGAGCGTTCGGCGCAGACCGGCATGTTCCTCGCCAACCAACGCTTCTGCGTCAACGTGCTGACCCAATCGCACATGCATCTGGCGGCAAAATTCGCCGGCGCGATCCGCGACATGGCCGAGCGCTATCAAGCCGCGCGCTGGCAGACCATGCCGTCCGGCATGCCGGCGCTGCTCGACGCCATCGTCAGCTTCGATTGCGAGATCGGCGCGGTGAACAAGGTCGGCACGCACAATGTGATGTTCGGCCGCGTCGTCGACATTCGCCACGGCAGCGACGAGGCGGCGCTGCTCTATGTCGGGCGCAACTTCATGCAGCCGAGCGCGCTGGGGAGTTTCGGAGGGTAGGCTTCTCAGCCGTCCACCGACTCCGACTGGATCAGGCTCTCCAGCATGTCCAGCAAGCGCTCGTGCTCTTCGGCGCCGTAGCGCTTCTCGATGGCGTCGTAGATGGCGACCCGCTCGGGCGCCAGTTCCTCGATCAAGGCCACGCCGGCCGGGCTGATGGCGAGCAAGGCGCGGCGGCCGTCATCCTTGACCTTGTTGCGGGTGATGAACTCCCGCTCTTCCATCGCCTTGATGATGCGGGTGAGGCTCGGCGGCAGGATCGAGGCGCGGCTGGCGAGCTCAGTCGCCTCCAGCGGCCCGGTTTCGGCGAGAACGCGCAGCACGCGCCATTGCTGCTCGGTGATATCGTGGCGTGCGAGCATCGGCCGGAAATGCGCCATGATCACTTCGCGGGCGCGAAGCAGAGCCATGGGCAAGGAGCGGCGGGTGCTGGGCGGTAGCAAAATCAAGTCTCCGAAAAATTCCAGTCCAGTACGACTCGCAACAAAGATTAGGGCCCGGATCGCAGCTATATCCGCGATTTTGCCGAGGGCGGCAATCCCACCCGGAAGCTGCATCCGCGCAGAGAACGACGCTTGACATTCGGTCGTCAAGATGTAATTCACATGTTAACTACAAGGTGGAGGAAACCTTGCCCCATATGGCGATCGAATATTCGGCGAATCTCGACGCGAAGGTCGACATGGGCGAGCTTTGCGCGCTGGTGTCGCGCACCATCCTGGAAACGGGTTTGTTCGAACCTGGCGCTGTCCGGATACGAGCCTTCCGCGCCGAAGCCTACGCGATTGCCGACCGGCTGCCGGAGAACGGCTTCATCGACATGAATTTCCGCATCGGCAAGGGCCGCAGCGCGGCGGAAAAGAAAAGCGCCGGCGAGGCGATCTTCGCGGCCGTGACAGATCATCTGGCATCGCTGTTCGCCACGCCGCATTTCGCGCTGTCGCTGGAGATCCGTGAGATCGACGCCGAACTGAGCTGGAAGAAGAACGCCATCCATCCGCGCCTGCGTGGCAAGTGATCTAGAACGGGAAAGAAATCATGGCGGCACTGGACGACAATCTGAGAAAGGCCGAGGCCTATCTGGAACGCTTCCGGAAGGACGGCGTGCTCAACCAGATCGGCGGCGAAGCGGTGCCTGCCGCGGACGGCTCGACCTTCGAGACGCTTTCGCCCGTCGACCTCAAGCAGATTGCCACCGTGGCACGCGGCAAGGCAGCCGACATAGACCGCGCGGCAAAAGCGGCCAAGGCTGCCTTCAAGGACTGGGCGGCGATCCCCGGCGACGCACGCAAGAAGCTGCTGCATAGAATAGCGGACGCCATCGTCGCGCGCGCCGAAGAGATCGCCTTCGTCGAATGCATGGACACCGGCCAGTCGCTGAAATTCATGGCCAAGGCGGCGTTGCGTGGCGCCGAGAACTTCCGCTTCTATGCCGACCGCGCGCCGGAAGCGCGTGACGGCCGCTCGTTGAGAGCGCCTAATCAGCTCAATCTGACGACGCGCGTGCCGATCGGCCCGGTCGGCGTGATCACGCCGTGGAACACGCCCTTCATGCTGTCGACCTGGAAGATCGCGCCGGCGCTGGCCGCCGGCTGCACCATCGTGCACAAGCCGGCGGAGCTGTCGCCGCTTACCGCACGGCTGCTGGTCGAGATCGCCGAGGAAGCCGGCCTGCCCAAGGGCGTGTGGAACCTCGTCAACGGCTTTGGCGAGGATGCAGGCCGGGCGCTGACCGAGCACCCCGACATCAAGGCGATCGGCTTCGTGGGCGAAAGCCGCACCGGCTCGATGATCATGAAGCAGGGCGCCGAGACGCTGAAGCGCGTGCATTTCGAGCTCGGGGGCAAGAACCCGGTCATCGTCTTCGCCGACGCCGACCTGGAACGCGCGGCTGACGCCGCCGTCTTCATGATCTATTCGCTGAACGGCGAACGCTGCACCTCGTCCTCGCGCCTCTTGGTCGAGGCTTCGGTGCACGACAAATTCACCGAACTGGTGGTGGAGAAGGCAAAGCGCATCAAAATCGGTCATCCGCTGGATCCCGAGACGGTGGTAGGCCCGCTGATCCATCCGGTGCACGAGGAAAAAGTGCTCTCCTATATCGAGATCGGCAAATCGGAGGGCGCGGTGGTCGCCGCCGGCGGCGGCAAGTTCGCCGGCCCGGGCGGCGGCTGCTATGTCAGCCCGACGCTGTTCGTCGGCGCCACCAACAAGATGCGCATCGCCCAGGAGGAAATCTTCGGGCCGGTGCTGACGGCGATCCCGTTCAAGGACGAGGCCGATGCGCTGGCTCTCGCCAACGACACGCAATATGGGCTCACCGGTTATCTATGGACCTCCGACGTCACCCGCGCGCTGCGCTTCACCGACGCGCTCGACGCCGGCATGATCTGGGTGAATTCGGAGAATGTGCGGCATTTGCCGACGCCGTTCGGCGGCGTCAAGAGCTCCGGCATCGGCCGCGACGGCGGCGACTGGTCGTTCGACTTCTACATGGAAACCAAGAACATTGCGTTCGCCACGGCGCCGCATTCGATCCAGAAGCTCGGCGGCTGACCGGAGACACATGATGGCCCTGCCCCAACCCAATCTCTACCCCGCCTTCAACATCGTGCGGCTCAGCCATGTCGAGCTCGCCGTCACCGACCTGGCGAAATCCCGCGCCTTCTATGTCGACACGCTCGGCCTGCAGGTGACGGACGAGACCAGCGGCGCCATCTATCTGCGCGCCATGGAAGAGCGCGGCCATCACTGCATCGTGCTGCGCAAGGCGACGGCGCCGGAAGCGCGCGAGCTCGGCTTCAAGGTCTTCTCCGACGAGGACCTCGACAAGGCCGAGCATTTCTTCAAAGCCAAGGGCCTGCCGGTGGAGTGGGTCGAGCGGCCCTACCAGTCGCGCACCTTCCGCACCCGTGACCCGCACGGCATACCGCTCGAATTCTATTCGAAGATGGAGCGGCTGCCGCCGATCCACCAGAAATACGCGCTTTACAAGGGCGTGAAGCCGCTGCGCATCGACCACTTCAACTGCTTCTCGCCGAATGTCGATGAATCGGTTGCCTTCTACAACGAGCTCGGCTTCCGCGTGACCGAATACACCGAGGACGCCGAGACCGGAAAGCTGTGGGCCGCCTGGACGCACCGCAAGGGCGGCGTGCACGACATCGCCTTCACCAACGGCCTCGGCCCGCGCTTGCACCATGTCGCCTTCTGGGTGCCGACGCCGCTCAACATCATCGACCTGCTCGACCTGATGGCGACCACGGGCTATGTCGGCAATATCGAGCGCGGCCCGGGACGGCACGGCATCTCCAACGCCTTCTTCCTCTACATCCGCGATCCGGACAACCATCGCATCGAGATCTATTGCTCGGACTACCAGACGGTCGATCCCGATCTCGAGCCGATCAGATGGGACCTCAAGGACCCGCAGCGCCAGACGCTGTGGGGCGCGCCGGCGCCGCGAAGCTGGTTCGAGGAAGGCAGCGTTTTCGCGGGTGTCGAGCCGCGCAAGTCCGATCTGGCGGCCTCGCCGATCGTGGCGCCCTAACGGAGCATCAGCATGAGCGCGGGACGCCTCGCCACCTTCACCGCCGGCGGCAAGACACGCTACGGCGCCATCACCGACAAGGGTGTCGTCGACCTCTCGGCGCGTCATCCCGAATGGCCGACGCTGCGCGAAGTGATCGAGGCCGGCGCTCTCGGCAAACTCGCCGAAGAGGCCGAGGGTCTAGCAGCCGATTTCAGCGTCAAGGACATCGCCTACGAAATCCCGATCCCCTCACCTGAAAAGATCATCTGCGTCGGCGTCAACTATCCGGACCGCAACGAGGAGTACAAGGACGGGCAGGCGGCGCCTTCGAACCCGTCGCTGTTCATCCGCTTCCCGCGTTCCTTCGTCGGCCATGGCGCGCCGTTGGTGCGGCCACCGGAATCACCACAGCTCGACTATGAGGGCGAGGTCGTCGTCGTCATCGGCAAGGGCGGGCGACGCATCGCCGAAGCCGATGCGCTCGGCCATATCGCGGCGCTCTCGCTGTGCAACGAAGGCACGATCCGCGACTGGGTGCGTCACGCCAAGTTCAACGTCACCCAAGGCAAGAATTTCGATCGGACCGGCTCGATCGGTCCCTGGCTGGTGCCGTTCACCGATGGGGCTCGGATCGCCGACATTTCGCTGACCACCCGCGTCAACGGCGAACTGCGCCAGCAGGACCGCACCGGGCGCATGATCTTTTCGTTCGCCAAGATCATCAACTACATCTCGACCTTCACCACGCTGGTGCCGGGCGATGTCATCGTCACCGGCACGCCAACGGGCGCCGGCGCCCGCTTCGACCCGCCGGTCTGGCTGAAGCCGGGCGATGTGATCGAGGTTGAGGCTGACGGCATCGGCCTGCTTCGCAACGGCGTCGCCGACGAGGGAACCGGCCGATGATGACGGAAAGCCAAGTCGAGGCCGCCGCACAGCGGCTGTTCGAAGCCGAGCGCGACCGCCGGCAGATCAGGCTGCTCAGCCTCGATTTTCCTCAGGCGACGATGGACGACGCCTATCGCGTGCAGGCGGCGCTGGTGAAGCGGAAGGCCGCATCGGGACTGACGATCAAGGGCTGGAAGATCGGCCTGACCTCGAAGGCGATGCAGTCGGCGCTCAGCATCGACATTCCCGATTCCGGGATTCTGTTCGACGACATGTTCTTCGCGGACGGCGGCACGGTGCCGGCCGATCGTTTCATCCAGCCGCGCATCGAGGCCGAGATCTCCTTCGTCATGAAGGCGCCTTTGGCCGGTCCGGATATTTCGATCGACGATGTGCTCGACGCCACCGATCACATCATGCCTGCGCTTGAAATCCTCGACACCCGCATCGAGCGGATGAACAACGAGACCGGCAAGATCAGGACCTTCTTCGACACGATCTCGGACAATGCCGCCAATGCCGGCATCGTCGTCGGCGGCCGTTCGGCCGGGCCGCGCGAGGCGGATCTGCGCTGGATCGGCGCCATCGTGTCGCGCAACGGCGAGGTGGAGGAAACGGGGCTCGGCGCCGGCGTGCTCGACCATCCGGCGAAAGGCATCGTCTGGCTCGCCAACCGGCTGCATCAATACGGCATGCGCATCGAAGCCGGCCAGGTCGTGCTGTCGGGCTCCTTCATCCGGCCGGTCGAATGCCGGCATGGCGACGAGATCGTCTCGGATTTCGGGCCATACGGAACCATCCGCGTAGGCTTCGCCTGATCGGCTTATTCCCAGCACAGGAAAGAAAAAGGCCGGGCGCGAGAGCGGCCCGGCCAAGTATGAAGGTCATAACCTTCAGAGGGGAACATCGCCCGGCGCAATGGGAGGAAAACACCGAGCGATGGTTCTTATTTGGGGCCTGAACGGTGTATTTTCCACGAACGGAATTCCAAAAAAGATCGAAATTGCGAAAAAATCTCGCTCGAACGGCGCGAAATCTTCAGCCAGTGGCCGATGCTTTTTCCAACAGATCGGCATAGTGACGCCGCGCCACGTCGGGGTGCGACCTCAGCCGGCTTTTCAGCACATTGGTCCCGACGTTGCGGAAGAGCGGATTGTCAGGGTCGCTAGCCGGGCCGCGCGCTTCGGCCGCCAATTCCTCGGGCAGATCGAGCAGCGGGATCGTCGCGTCAAGCCGGGCGCTGAAGAAGAACGGAACCGAAATGCGCTCGACGCCGGCCGGCGGCGTGACGACGCGATGCACGGTAGCCCTGAGATAGCCGTTCGAGGCGAGCTCGAGCAGTTCGCCGATGTTGACGACAAGCGTCCGCGGGATCGGGTCGACATCGACCCAGCTGCCGTCATATTCGACCTGCAGGCCCTTGTTCTCGTCCTGCAGCAGGAGGGTCAGGAAACCGCCATCCTTGTGCGCGCCGACGCCCTGGTCGTCGCCGATGGCGTCGCGGCCGGGATAGCGCACGATCTTCATGCGATGGTTCGGTTCGCCGCGATAGATCAGATCGAAAGCGTCCTCCGGCTGGTCGAGCGACGCCGCGAAAGCCTTGAGCAGCCGGATCGCCACGTCGGTCGCCTTTGCCTGCCAGGCGAGCAGCGCGGGCTTCAGATCGGGAAATGCGGCCGGCCACTGGTTCGGACCCTGCAGCCGCGTCCAGGCAGGCACTCCCGGACCCTGCGCAATGGTCGTACGCTCGACGCCGATGTCGAGCTGCTCGCGCCAGTCGGCCTTGCCTCTGGTCAGCTCGCCGCCGGCGCGCGTATAGCCACGGAACTGCGGCGACTTCACCATTTCGATGCCGAGCTTGTCGGCCTCCGGCAGAGCGAAGAAGCGGCGGGCGGCGCCCAGCACCGCATCGATCTCCGGTTGGGTGATGCCGTGGCCGCTGAGATAGAAGAAGCCGACGTCGCGGGCGGCTGTGCGCAAGTCAAACAGAAAAGTTCGAAGCTCCGACGGACCCTGCTCCAAGCGATCGAGATCGAGCACCGGAATTATTCTGGGCATGGACAGGCTCCTCCTACGGTAACTCTTGTTTTTCGCAATTCCGGACGGAAAACCGCTGCACACTTTCCTTGGAATTGCTCTAGCGACCCCCGCGGCACGATGACATGGGCGCCATTGCGGGTGAAGAAACGCACCAACCAATCTCACTGCAAACGGCGCAAGCCGGCGCTCAATTCCCGGGTTTTGCGGCAAATCGCGTTCAAATGGGCTTCGGCCGACGCAAATCAGGCATTTCTACCGGGCGGCAGCGCGCATCAGACGCGTTGCGCGGCGCGCCAGGACAACCGGTCATGCGTCGTTGGCCGCAGTACCGTCGGCAGGCCTCGCGCTTCCTGAATGCCGAAGCCCAATCGCGTCAGGCTGGCCCGCGCCAGGGCGGCGTTGCTGTCGATGACGATCAATCCGTTCGTATCGCCGAGGCTGGCCGCCACCACCGACAGTTCGGTACAGCCGAGAAGTGCTGCATCGGCACCAGCCAGTTGCGCGAGATGAAGCGCCCGCTCGGTCTCGGTCGCGGCCTGCGCGATCGAGCCGGCCTTGACGAGGCCGATGGCGCTGTCGACGCGCTCCTGGAACTCGGTGCCTCGCGGAAGGCAAAGCTCGAAACCCGCCGCCGATACCCTGTCCTGGTAGAAGCCGGAGGCCAGCGTGCCCCGGGTTGCGAGATTCGCGACCCTGCCGCGATCCAGGCCGCGACGGATTTCCGCTACCGCCGCGTCGCCGATATGGATGATCTCGGCCCGCGAGTTCGCCGCCAATCGACCGTACCAATGATGGGCGGTGTTGCAGGGCATGGCGATACAGGCGACGCCGAGCTCGTTGAGCGTCGAGACCGCGGCCTGCAGCGGCGCCAGCGGCCCGTCATGGTTGCCAAGGATCGCCTCGGTCCTGTCGGGCAGTTGCGGCACGCTGAGGATGACGGAAGGCACATGCTCATTGTCGCGGCGCGCCTCTGTCATCCGGGTCAGCTTGAAGTAGAAGTCCGCCGATGCCAGCGGCCCGAGACCGCCGATGATGCCAAGCTGGGGGCGGATGCTGTCGTCGATCATCGGACGGGCTCGGCTTCGAACTCGCCCGCGACGGGTTCTTCAGATTGCGTCGCCTCCCTGTGGCTGGGCGCGATCATCGCCGTGCTCGCCGCCACGGTGCAGACGCTGGACAGCGTCATGAACGTATCGACAGCCGCGTCGACCGCGACGAACAGGGCGAACGCCGCCTCGAAGGGAAGCTTCAGATAGCCGCAGACGATGGACATCTGGGACAGGATGAGCAGGCTGCCCATGCCGCCGGTGGTCAGCGCCAGAAGCGCCGAGACGATACCGACAAGCAAGAGGTCCGGGATCGCCAATTGATGGCCGTAGAGCTGGGCGATGAACAGGACGCCCGAGGTGTAGACCAGCGCCGGGCCCGTTCGCAGCAGCGCCGCCTGCAGCGGCACGAGCAACTCGACGACCACCAGGCTGAAGCGCAGCCGCTCGCTCAACAGGTTGATGACCCAGGGCAGCGAGGCGACCGAGGAGCGCGTGGTGATGGCCACCATCAGGAGCGGTTGGCAGGTCTTGATCGTGACCCAGTAGCTCCGCCGCGAGCGTATGGCGATAATTGCAAACGCGCCGGCGAGGAATGTCAGGCAGGAAAGACCCATCACCAGCAGATAGCCGCCCATCAGCATCAGCGGCTTGATGCCGGTCGACGCGGTCTGGTCGGCGATCAGGATGAAGGTGGCGAAGGGCAATCCCCAGACAAACCAGTTGGTCAGCACCGTGCACGCCCGGTACGCCGCGTTGAGCGCCTGCGACAGGCTGAGCGACGAGGGCTGCGGAATCTTGCCCATCGCTAGACCGAAAAGCAGGCAGAACAACAGGACCTGGATGGTCTGGCCCGAGGCCAGCGCGTTGAAGACGTTGTTCGGCACCAGATCCATGAAGATCGAATGCCCGCCATTCGGATCGCCGGTGAGCGGCGGCGGCTGGAACGGAAATGCGAGATCGGTGGATACGCTACCTTGCGAATTGATGAACTCGCCGAGCTCGATGCGCGACTGCGGGTTCTCGATCTGGCCGGGCTTGAGGATCAGCGAATAGGTGCCGCTCACCAGCACGGCGAGGAACGACACGACCAGCACGGCTATGCCCACCTTGCCGAGGTAGCGGACCGATTTCGGGTCCTGAACCATCGCGGTGATGGAGAAGATGACGGACGAGACCAGATAGGGCAGGACGACCATCTTGAGGAAATTCAGGTAGATCTGCGCGACGGGGCTGATCGCGTGGGCGAAGGCCGGGTAGTAGAGGCCGCACAGGATTCCGGCCAGGATCATGATGATCGTCGTCGCCGGCGAGCGCAGGATGCGCTTCGCCGCCAGGCGCCAATCGAAGGGCATGGGTGCGGCTACATCCGAGACGGCCATTGTCAGGCTTTGCTCCCCTGGCGGTAGCGCGCGATGATCTCGTCGGTGTTGAGGACCTGCTGGCCCCTTGCCAGGTCGAGATAGAGATCGACAAAGGCCGCGAGATGCGGATTGTCCGGACTGATGCCGACCGCGATCGTATCGACCTTGTCGGTCAGCGTGATCGAGCGCGCGACGACCGTCATCGACGGATCGTCGACCATCAGCTTCTTGATCTCGAAATCGTCTCGATAGGCCAGGTCGATCGCGCCGTTGCGGATCGCATCGACAACCGTATTCCAGCCCGCGAAGCGTCGGATCTGCGCGTGCGGGAACGTGGTGGCCGCATAAGTGGCGAAAGACGAGCCTTCGATGACGCCGAGATCGCCGGAGAAATCGCGGATGATCCGCTCCGGCGGCTCGCCTTGCGCGATGCGCGCCAGGTTCACGCGGTTGGCGAGCAACCCTTGGTGCAGCATCGCGTAGGGCCGGGAATAGAGGATCGAGCGACCGCGCTGAAGGGTGCGGCTCAACTTGCCGATCGCCAGGTCCGCCTCACCGGAAGTCAGCTTTTGCACCATGGCGTCGAAGGTCACGGCGGATCGGTCGAACACCGGTTCGACGCCGAGCTCCGCGGCTATGCCGCGCGCCAGGTCCATGTCGATGCCCTTGTCACCCGAGCCGTCGGCCGGAAAGAACGGATCGGACGCGAAGGCCGGCATGGCGATGCGCAGCCTGTTGTCGCTGACGATGGGTTTTGGAGCGTCTTGCGCCTGGGCCGGCGTGGCCGCGGCTTGCGCCTGCGCAATGAGCAGCCCTCCGCCTCCGGCTGCAAACAGCGTGCGACGTGTAAGCGGCATGCCCATTCTCAATTCGTGCAGGAGAGCCGGACAACAGATCTGACAACGCGCAGTATGCATGCCGAAGTTAAGTAAAGGTATATTTTATTTTGCGCTTTTTTACATTGCAGATCGCTAAAACGGCATCAGGAAATATGCATACTTTCTAAAATAATGAGCAGCATCGAGGCGTGTTACTGTACGCTTCGCGCAATGGGGTCGTCAGAACGTCTCGACCCACGGCCTCAACTCGACCTCGAAGCTCCAGGCGCTGCGATGCTGGCGATGGACGGCGAGATAGGTCTCGGCGATCGCGTCGGGCGAGAGGCGGCGCTCCGGACGGTCGGGGTCGGGCGCCTGTCCGGCCGGCTCGATCTGGCCGTCGATGATGAAATGCGCGACGTGAATGTTCTTCGGGGAAAGCTCGCGCGCCATCGATTGCGCCAGCCCGCGCAGGCCGAATTTCGGCATGGCGAAACCGGCCGAACCGGGGAAGCCCTTGAGGCTTGCCGTGGCGCCGGTGAACAGGATCGAGCCGGAGCCGCGCGCAAGAAGCCGGCGCGCCGCTTGCTGGCCGACCAGGAAGCCGCCATAGGCGCCGACGAGCAGGGCTTGCTTGACCGCGTCGGGATCGAGCTCGGCGATCGGGCCGCGCGTGCGGCCGCTGGCGTTGAAGACGGCAATTTCGAGCGGACCCGCCTTGTCGGCCGCCTCGAACAGGCGCTCGACGGAAGCAGCGTCCGACACATCGGTTTCGACGGCTTGCGCGCCGGTTTCCTTGACCAGCGCCGCTAACTTGTCGACGTTACGCGCGGCAAGGACGACGCGGAATCCCTCCTTCGCTAGAAGCCGCGCCAGCGAGGCGCTTAGCCCGGAGCCGGCGCCCGCGATCACCGCAACATTGGCTGCCATGACGTTTCCTCCTTGAGGTACCTCGATGTCGAACCCGCAGGCTCGCGCCTTTGGCGCCAAGAGGCAAGAACGTGGCTGCTCGATTTTCGCCATTTGGCGCAAAAGGCGACCTGGAAGGGCGCGGCGAAAGACTTGCCTGCGGGGCTGATCCATCCGACACGTGGGTGAAGGGCGATTCGAGGAACGACCATGGAACCAATCTGGGCCGTAGGCCTGATGACCGGCACGGTGCTCGACGGCAATATCGACGTGGCGCTGATCAAGACCGATGGCGAGCGCATCGCCGACACAGGCACCTACACGCTGGCCCCCTACCCGCGGTCGATCCGCACCTTGCTCGAAGAGACGCTGCGCCGGGCGCGCGCTTGGAATTTCGAGGGACCGGAGCCGGCGATCTTTCGCGAAGCCGAGGAGGCGCTGACGCGCGCGCAATCGGCGGCGGTCAGGGATCTGGTCGAGAGCCAGGGCATGCGAATGACCGATATCGGCGTCGTCGGCTTCCACGGCCAGACCGTGCTGCATCGCGCTCCGCAGCCGGGACGTATCGGCCGCACCCGCCAGCTCGGCGATGGCGAGCTGATGGCCTCGCTGCTCGGCACCAAGGTCGCCTATGATTTCCGTTCGGCCGATGTCGCGGCTGGCGGACAAGGCGCGCCTCTAGCCGCGGCCTATCATGCCGCGTTGCTTAAAGAGGCGGACGCCAGCGGCGACACCGCCGTGCTCAATCTCGGCGGTGTCGGCAACATCACCTGGTGGGACGGCAAGGACAATATCGTCGCCTTCGACACCGGCCCGGCCAATGCGCCGGTCAACGATTTCATCAAGTCGAAAGGCCTCGGCGAGATGGACCGCGACGGCAAGCTGGCGGCTGCCGGCAAGGTCGACGAGGAGCGGCTCGCCCGGCTGCTGCAGCATCCGTATCTCACCAAACCCTATCCAAAATCGCTCGACCGCTTCGACTTCACCGCAGCGATGGCCGAGGGGCTCGGCGCGGAGGACGGCGCAGCATTGCTGACGGCCTTCACCGTGTCAGCCGTCGGCAAGGCGCTCGACCTGTTGCCGCGCCGGCCGAAGCGGCTGGCGGTCAGCGGCGGCGGCCGCCACAATCCGACGATGATGGCAATGCTCGAAAGCCGCGCCGGCGTCGAGGTCGCGCAGGCCGAGACGTTGGGCTGGAAGGGCGACGCGGTGGAGGCGGAATGCTTTGCTTTCCTAGCCGTGCGCGTGCTGCGCGGCCTGCCGATCAGCTTTCCAAGCACCACCGGCGCGCCCGCGCCGATGCGCGGCGGAAAGCTGGCTGGCTGATCAGGACGGCAGCTTCTTCTGCAGGAAGATGCGGCTGCGGCCGGTGGGGAAGTCAGGCAGCGTGCCGAACGGCTGGTAGCCCTGACGCCGATAGACCTTTTCGGCGACCGGGTTGAAGGTGTCGATCCAGGCACCGTGACAACCGCGTGCGATGGCTTCCCGTTCGGCGGCGTCGAGCATGCCGGCGGCTGCGCGCCGGCCGCGCAATCTTTCGTCGACCCACAGCCACTGCACGTAGAGCCAGCCCCAGGCGGTGTAGCCGGAAATGCCGGCGACGATGACACCATGTTCGTCACGCACGATAACCGCCAGCGCCTTCCTGCCTGACGCGCCGACATCGGCATCGTTGAAGGCGGTGAGGCTCCCGCTCAGGAAAGCGAGGTCCTGCGGCAAGGGCTCGGCGGTGATCTGGAGGCTCGTCTTCATCGGCTGCGACTCCGGTTCGCAAGCCAGCCTTAGAGCAATCCCAGGAAAAGTGCGAAACGGATTTCCGGCCGGAAGCGAAGAGTGAGGCAGGCCTGTTATCGAGGACCAGCCGGCCGCCACGCCGCGGCGCCCGCCGCAACCAGCATCAGTCCCGCGGCGATCAAGGCGCAGTTGGCGAAGCCGAGGGTCGTGTAGAGCGGGCCGAAGCCTGCGGTGCCGACAGTGACGGCAAGATAGGTGACCGCGCTGTTCAGACCCATGATGGTGCCGCGCCGCGCCGGATCGAGCGCGGTGAGGCGCATGACCAGCACGTTCAGCCCGAAATGGTTGGCGAGACCCCATACGCCTATTGACGCAAGCAGCAGGCCGAAGCCGGCGCTTGCCAAGGCGATGGCGACATAGACGGCGGCGACCAGCAGATAGGCGAACGGCATGACACGGCGCGCACCGAGCCGGTCGATGACGCCATCGAGCAAAGCGGCCGCGCCGAAGCCGAGACCGTAGGCGACCGCCGCCAGGCCGTTGGCGCTGACCGGCTCGCCGAGGGCTTCATGAAGATGGTCGCCGAGATAGCCGTAGACGCCGTAAAAGGCGGTCATGAAGGCGCCGCAAGCAATGAGCAGCGGCAGGATGCCGGGAACGGCGAGCGCGCCGAGCGGCGACGGCGCCGGACCGCTTTTCCTGACGTCGTGCAGCGAACTCATCGCAAGACCGGCAACGGCCGCTCCCGCCAGCAGCGCCACGGCCGCGAAGAGGGCGCGCCAATGGATGAGATCGGCGATCACGGCCGACAGCGAGACACCGGCGACCATCGAAAGCGTCCAGCCGGTCAGCACCACGCCGATGGTGCCGCTCTCGCGGCCGGGCGGCGCGATCGCGGCCGAGCTGGCATAGATCGCCGGCATGGCGATGCCGGCGGCAATGCCGGCAACGAGTTGCGCCGTGACGAGCAACACGACCGTCGGCGCCAAAGCACTGGCGACGAGCGCCAGAGCCAGCAACAGCAATGCGCCCTGCAGCATGCGGCGCGCGCCGATCCGGTCGATGTAGCGGGCAAGGAAGAGCGCGCTGGCCGACGTGCCGAGGCCGAAGGCGGCGGCAGCCGTCATCACCGCTGGCACGCTGGCGCCGAATGATGCAGCCACCGCCGGCGCGATCGGTCCCAGAACCAGCGAGTTGGAGCCGATGACGGCGATACAGCCCGTCAGCAGATAGGCGGCGGCCGGTATCGGCGCCCGAGGCGCGTGGGTCATAATTGCAGATTGATTGGTGTTCGACATATCTCCATAATGGCCGAATTTAATTCCGCAGCAATGGAGAATTTCCATATGGACACAGAAACAGATGATATTCAGCGGAACAAGCATCCGGTCCGCGAGATCGACCCGATCGACCGAAAGATATTAGGCGTTCTGGTCGAGGACGCGACCATCAGCTATGCCGATCTGGGCGAGCGCGTCGGCCTGTCGCCGCCGGCGGCGCATGAGCGGGTCAAGCGATTGAAGCGCAGCGGCGCCATCCGCGCCACCTCGGCGATCATCGATCCAAGGGCGGTGAAGAAGCCGCTGCTGGCCTTCGTGCACATCGACACCAGGGGCTGGGGCAAGACGCCGGAGCTTATGGCGGTCTCCAAATATCCGGAGGTCGAGGAGATCCACACGGTGGCCGGCGACACTTGCATGCTGCTCAAGGTGCGCACCGAGGACACGCGCGCGCTGGAGGGCCTGCTGGCCCGTCTCTACGATACGCCCGGCGTCACCTCGACACGCAGCTATGTCGTGCTGTCGACCTATCTCGAGCGGCCGGTGCAGCCCGAGATCACGAACGAATGGCCGGCGCCGAAGCATATGGCGACACCGGTTTATTAAGTCGCCGCGATCTGGTGGCGCCTGGAACGCGCCAGCAGATAGAACGCCGCGACATGCGTGATCATCAGCAGCGGCACGTAGAGGATCGGGATCGCATAGGTCGCGCCCAACTGTCCGGCATGGCCAGGAAGGTCGAGCACGGTGCCGAGATAGTAGTCGCCGACAAGGTCGACCACGCCCGCGACGTTGAAGGCGACGACCAACGGCCAGAAGATCGCAGGCCTCGCCACCGCGAGCAGCGCCAGCATGGCGAGCAGACCGGTGGCGAAGTCGCCATAAGCGGCGAAGCTTGCGAAGTCAGGAGCAAGGTCGGGACCGACCACGCCCGGGATGAGGAAGACGAGGCCGAAGAAGCGGAAGCTGTGCAGCGTTGCTATCGCGCGCTGCGCCTCTATCGGCTCCATCGACCTCAGCCTTGGCCAGATATAGGCGACGAAGCAAAGCAGCCACGGCACGTAGCCAAGCGCGAGGTGGATGTTGAAGATCATCGCTGGTGACATCTTCGCCTCCTTCAGTGTTGGTTTTTCGCAATTCCGGACGGAAGGCTACGGCCAAGCCGCCGAGCCTGACCGCCGAACGATTTTCCTGGAATTGCTCAATTGACCGGAACGGCTTCAAACACAGCCGTCAGAATGCCCAGCCGTCCCTCCATGAGATTGCGCCCGAGATTGGTGGCGAATTCGGCGAAACCCTGGCCCATGACGACCCCGAGATTGAGCGAAGGCGGCGGGCCGGAGGCACGGAGCTCGGCGAACCAGGCCTTGGCGGCAGCCGTGTCGTCACGGCGGACGAGCGTGCCGAAGCCGGCGGCTTCGATCGCTTCGCAGGTCTCCTCGGCCGTCAACAGGAAGCTTTCGCCCGGCGTCTTCGCCCAGGGCACTGGATAGAGCGGATCGCCACCATTCAGCACTACGTCGAATGTCGCGAATTTTCCGCCCGGCTTCAAAACGCGCCTGACCTCGCGGTAGAGCAACGGCCGGTCGGCGATGTTCATCGCCACATGCTGCAAAAGCGCGGCGTCGAAACGGCCATCCTCGAAGGGAAGCGACAAAGCGCTGCCGGCTTCGAACGACACTTGGCCGGCCTGCCCGGTTCGCGCTGTCAGATAGTGCGCGGCCTCGACGAAGGGTTCGCTGAGATCGACACCGGTCACCGCGCAGCCATATGTCGCCTCCAGGAAGCGAGCCGGCCCGCCGATGCCAGATCCGACGTCGAGCACCGACATGTCGGCGGTGATGACGGCAAGATTGGCGAGCTCCGCTGTCGCGGCCAGCCCGCGGGTGTGGAACTGATCGAGCGTGGCCAGTTGCTCGGGCTTCAGCCGCTGTTGCTCGGGTCCAAACACCGCCAGCGCGGTCTTCAACCGATCGGTCAGGCCGGTCGCGCGATAGTGATCGCGCACGCGATCGAGTTCATCGGTCATTGCCATTTCCCTTCAGGCTTCCAAAGTCATGGAAGAAATACGGCCGCTTTCCGCGAACCACTATCCACGATAATGTCGATGGGTCATGAAGCAGAACTTCACAGTCAGGCACGGCGCGCTCGACGGCGTCGAAGCATTCCTAAGCGTCGCAAGGCACCGCAATTTTCGCAAGGCGGCAGCCGAGCTCGCCGTCACCCCGTCGGCGATCAGCCAGGCGATACGAACGCTCGAGGCGCGCATCGGCGCCGCGCTCTTTATCCGCACCACGCGCAGCGTCGGTCTCACCGAAGCCGGCGAGCGCTTTTTCGCGCGTGCACGGCCGGCTTTCGAGGAACTGATCGCCGCAAGCGAGATCGCGCGCGGGATGGGCCAGCGGCCGGCGGGGCTCCTGCGCCTTTCGGTACCGCCGGCCGTGGTGCCGATGCTGCTGGAGCCGATGGTCGCCTCCTTCTGCCAGGCCTATCCCGAGATCGAGCTGGAGATCGTCGCCAGCGGCGAGCTGGCCGATCTCGCGGCCGAAGGATTCGACGCCGGCATCCGGATGGGCGATCTGATCGCGCCCGACATGGTCGCGGTCCGGCTGACGCCCTCCTTTCCGATGGTGGTGGTCGGCAGTCCCGATTATCTGCGCCGGCGCGCGGCGCCCGAGCGCATCGAGGACCTGCGCGACCATGCCTGCCTGCGCCTGCGCCGTTCGAACGGCTCGGTCGCGCCATGGTCCTTTGTCGACGGAAACAAGACGATAGAGGCGATCGTCTCGGGACCGTTGATCGCGCATGACTACCCCTCGCTGCTCGGCGCGGCGATCCAGGGTGTCGGGCTGGCGCAAGTGCCTGGCCCTATCGCCGAGGCGCCGATCGCCGACGGGCGCCTGCAGGCGTTGCTCAGCCGCTTCGCGGTGACCACGCCGGGCGTATTTCTCTATTACCCGGAAAGGCACCAGGTGCTGCCCAAGCTGCGCGCCTTCATCGACCATATCCGGCAGCCGGGCGCCGCTGACGTCCCCCGAAGCGATCGGGCAGGCGGTGGCAAAGCTGACGCTTCGAAGGCCCGTGAAGGCGGTTGAGCCAGGCAATAAGCCGCTCGACCGAACAGAGCGGCTTCGGCGATGCCGGCCGCATGCGCCGCGCCTTCATGAGGAGCTTCGGCCAACCACCGCAAGCGATCCAGCGTGCGACGGCGCGAAGGTAACGCTTCTAAACCCTTATCCTTTGTGCCACGCAAGCATTCTGCGGATCTCCTCGCGTTTTTCTTCCGACAGACCCGAGAGTAAGTCCTCGTCCAGGTATCCTTGCCGGATGAGAGTTGCGAAAACGACGGTCAGTTGCGAATAGCGATAGTCGAACGTCCGATCCAAATCGCGACGTTGCTCCTTCAGATAGTCCTCGACCTCCCACATCTCGGAGGGCGTGGTCGCGGCGTTCGCCCGTCTTTTGAATTCGGCCATGATGCTGGCCAGTGCCCTCTCAAGAGCCTTGTCATATGCGGCGCGGGCAACTTTCTTTTCGGAGGGCGACCAACTAAGCTCGTTCAAGGTCATAGACATCTTCCACGAAGAATCGGACGGTGGATATTATCCTAACCGAGTCGCCTTTGTGACCTGTTTTCCGCTTCGCCGCCGCACCTTGGCGGAACACCGCACATGGCGGCCATCATTCTGCGGAACGAGCCGCGATCAGTGATCGAATACGTTCTGCATCCGCCTGCGTGGCGGGATTGTAGACGATCATGCCGAGTTCCGGGCGGCCATCGACCGCAAAGACCGAGAACTCCAGCTCGATCAGCCCGATCTCGGGATGCCGCAGGCGCTTCACGCCCTCGCCGTGGGCCGGCACGATGTCGTTGTCGCGCCACAGCGCCTCGAATTCCGGACTGATCCGGCAAAGCTCTTCGACGAGTTGGGTGATTTCCGCGCCTGCACCCGCCCTCGTGGCATCCGCCCTGAACGATCCGACCACGAAGCGCGCGACACTCTCCCAATCGTCCTGCGCGTCGCGCACGCGCGAGTTGCCGAACATCAGGCGAAGGATGTTGCGCTGCTCGCGCGGCAGCTTGGAATAGTCGGTTAGCATCGCCGCGGCTGCACGGTTCCAGGCAACCACGTCCCATGTCGCGGTCTTGATGATCGCCGGGCTGGGGTCCAAAGCGTCAAGGACGCGCTGGAGGCGCGGCGTCACGCTGTCGACGTTTCTGTAGCGGACCTCCGGGGGCCGGCCGAGACCCAGCATGAACAGATGCTCGCGTTCGGGCTCGGTCAGCATCAGCCCGGTCGCGATGCGGTTGAGCACGTCCGCCGAGGGCGCGCCGCCCCGTCCCTGCTCCAGCCAGGTGTACCAGGTCGGGCTGATATTGGCGCGCTGTGCCACTTCTTCGCGGCGCAGCCCTTGGGTGCGCCGCCGCCCCGTGGCGAAACCGAAGGCGGCCGGATCGAGGCGCATGCGGCGGTCCCGTAGAAAGGTGCCCAGCTTGTTGGCCGTCTCGGCTGGCATTGCGATCCTGTTGGCTATTATACCATGATAAAGTCACTACTTTAACAGAATGAGTTATAGCGCAAATAAGGCCTCTGAACAACAAGCGGAGATCTCCCATGCGTGTATTCCTCACCGGCGCTACCGGCTTCATCGGTTCCAGAATCGTGCCTGAGCTTCTCGCCGCGGGCCATCAGGTGCTCGGCCTGACCCGCTCCGAAGCCGGCGCGCAATCGCTTATCGCCGCAGGCGCCGAGCCCCATCGCGGCGACATCGAAGACCTCGACAGCCTGCGCGACGGCGCGGCGAAGTCGGATGCGGTGATCCACACCGCGTTCGATCACAATTTCTCGAATTTCGTCGCGAATTGCGAGAAGGACAAGCGCGTGATCGAAGCGCTGGGCGGGGCGCTCGCCGGGTCGGACCGGCTGCTCATCATCACCTCGGGTGTGGGCATGGGTTCTGCCGAACACGGACAGCCGGCGAGAGAAGACATCTTCAACGCCGAACACCGCAATCCGCGTATCCTGTCCGAACTTACGGGTGCGGCGATGGCTGAGAAAGGTGTCAAAGTATCGGTGGTGCGGCTGCCACAGGTGCATGACACGATGAAGCAGGGCCTGATCACGCCGCTGATCGCCCAGACGCGCGCCAAGGGCGTGTCGGCCTATCTTGGCGAAGGCCGCAACCGGTGGTCGGCGGCGCATGTGCTGGATGTCGCGAAGCTCTACCGTCTGGCGCTGGACAAGCAGGAAGCCGGCGTGCGCTACAACGCCGTCGCCGAGGAAGGCATCGCCATGCGCGAGATCGCGGAAGTGATCGGCGCCGGCCTCGACGTGCCGGTGGTCTCGCTCCCGCAGGAAGAAGCGGCCGACCATTTCGGATGGCTTGCCATCTTCGCCGGTCTCGATATGCCGGCCTCGAGCGAATGGACGCGCGCGCATCTCGGCTGGCAGCCGTCCGGACCGGGCCTGATCGCCGATCTCGAACGGATGGATTATTCGCAGGCGGCCGCGGCCTAGCCCGGTCCTTCGGCGGTTCAGCGACCCGGCTGGACCGCCGTCTGCAGCAGGTCCGCCAGGCTGTCAGACTTTCGACCTTGTCGGTGAGGTCGAGCCCGGACAGAAGGTCGACCAGATGGCTGTTCATCAGGGCGGCCGCATCGGCGCTGTCGCTGGCTCCGGAGGAATACCGTCGGGGAACCCTACTTCCCGCAATAGTGGTCGTTGATGTCGTTCACCGCATTCGCGTCCGGTCCGACGCGGTGATACGCGCAGGCGCCCGCCGCCGTGTTGGTCATCTGCTGGTCGTAATAGCGCGGCCCGCCAAACAGCGTCTCGATGATATCGTCGCTGGCCGGGACATAACGTTCCTGTTCGGTGACGCGGTGGCGATGTTCGCCGGCGGCAACCGGGCCGGCCATCGCGGCTGCCGCGGCAAGCGTGAGCGCGGCGATTGCAAAATGTTTCGTCATGGCAGCGACCTTCTGGCAATTTGGATCTGCAGCATATCCAAAATCGCCAGCAGAGCAAAAGTTCCCGTTTGCCCGCCGCCGACTTCAAGGCGAGCGAGGCTCGGCCTGTTGTGACATCGGCGTCCGATTTTTGCCTGCCGTATCGCCAATCGAAGAAAGATAACGGCAGTCGCGACGACGGATTTTCGACAATGGGCGGCTCCGATGCCGGATATCCTACATTCGTTCGGCCACCGTTCCCGAAGGCCAAGGAATAGCCCGATGACAGCCAGAGTGATCGTCCTCGACGCCAAGCCGCTTGGTATGGAAGACGTCGCCGAGATCGCGCGACGCAATGCCCGGCTCGTGCTCGGCGAGGAAGCCATGCGCCGCATCCGCGCCAGCCGCGCCCTCATCGAGCATCTCACCCAGCTCGGCAAGCCGCTCTATGGCGTCACCACCGGGCTCGGCGCCTGTGTCGACACGCCGCTCGCCGAGGCCGACCTGATCGCCTTCCAGCACAGCGTGCCGCTCAGCCACTCGATGGGCGCCGGGCCGTCGCTGCCGACCGAGGCTGTGCGGGCGCTGATGGTCGCGCGCATCTGCGGCATGGCCGCGGGCGGCACGGGCACGTCGGAGGGCGTCGTCATGGGCCTGGTCGCGGCGCTCAACGCAGGCGTTCATCCGGTCATTCCGAGCTGGGGATCGGTGGGCGCCGCGGACCTTGCGCCGCTCGGTCATCTGGCCAGGGCGCTGCGCGGCGACGGCGAGAGCGAATATCAGGGCAGGATCATGCCATCGACCGAGGCGCTCAAGCTCGGCAGGCTCGAACCGCTCGACCTGCGCGAGAAGGACGGCCACGCCATCATCGTCGCCAACAGCCTTTCAACCGGAACGGCCTGTCTCGCCCTCGAGGAGATCGCATGTCTGATCGACTGGTCGCTGGCGGCGGTGGCGCTGAATTACGAGGCATTCCGCTCGTCCCTCAAGGCTATCGACGAGGATGCGCTGGCAGCGCGGCCGGCCTTCGGCCAAGTCGAGATCGGCACGCGGCTGCGGACGGAGCTTTCGGGCAGTGGGCTGTGGCAGGAGAACGCCGCGCGACGCCTACAGGATCCGCTCAGCTTCCGTTGCGTGCCGCAGGTGTGGGGCGGCCTGCTGCACGCCTATGAGCAGGCGAAGCTGGCGACGGAGATCGAGCTTGGCCATTCGGGCGACAATCCGGTCATCCTGCCGGAGGCTGAGCGGGTCGTCTCCAACGGCAATTTCGACCTGACCGCTTTCACGCTGACCTGGGAAAATCTCGGCCAGGCGCTGGCGCATTGCGCCGTCGGCACCGCCAACCGCTCTATGAAGCTGATGTCGCCGACGGTGGCGGAGCTGCCCCGGTTCCTGTCGGCCAAAGGCGGCAGCCGCCAGGGATATGCGGAACTGCAGAAGCCGGTCGCGGCGCTCGAAGCCGAGATCCGGCACCTTGCCAATCCGATGTCGCTCAGCCCCTTGGCCATCTCGGATGGCGTCGAGGACCAGTCGTCGATGGCGCCACGCGTGGTAGCCAAGACCGCCGCTATCATAGAACGCCTGCGCTATCTGGTGGCGATGGAGTTGATCTTCGCCGCCACCGGCGTCGAGCTGCGCGGCGTGCTGGACAGCATGGGCGAAGGGCCGCGGCGCAGCTATGAGGCCGTGCGGGCGCTGGTCGCCCCGCTCGACGACGACCGCGAAATGAGCGCCGACATGGCGCGGGTGGCGCGCATGGTGGCGGGGCCTCGGCTGTAGAGCGGACCACAGGCCACTACCAGCGCCGCGTCAGTCGGCCCGGGCGTTTCGTCTGTTCGTAGACACCCTCGTCGACGCAGCTCGGCTTCCGGCCGGATTGCGGCAAGCGTCGTCGGCTACCTGTCGCGCTTCAGTCCGGCGATAAGGACAGTCCCGCGAGAAGCGGCGCGTAGGCGGCGAGCCTGCGGGATACGAACTCGGTGAAGAGCCGTACGCGCTTCGTCTTGCGTGTCTCCCCCTGCGTGAGAAGCCAGAGCGTTCCGTACATGTGCAGGTCGGTACCCGGCACCCTCGCCAGCAGAGGGTCGGCATCTCCCACGAAGCACGGCAGCGTCGTCATCCCGAGCCCCTGCCGCACCGCGACGACCTGCGCCTCGGCATCCGTGACCCTGAACGGAACCTCGGCGGCGCGAACCTCACCCCCGTGGGCCCAGTCCGGGATTCCATGAATGCTTATGACGATCCATCGGATGGGATCAGGCGCGCCCGCATGCCACGCGGCCAGTCGATCGCGGGACATGTAGATACCGCCGAATACATCCGATCCCTTGAGGCCGTGAAGATTGAGCGGCAGGGTTTTGCGGTCGTAGACGACCCGGATCGCGACGTCAGCCTCGCGGTTGGTCAGATTTGCCAGCTCGCCGGACGACAAGATTTCCATCTCGATGTCCGGATACAGACGCGCGAAATCGGAGAAGTCCGGCATGAGCAGGTGTGTCGCCAGCGGCGGGGCCAGTGTCACCCGCAGTAAGCCGCGCACGCTCTGGTCGCGGCCAAGGACACGCGTCTCCAGCTGGTGCGACGACACTTCCATCTGGTCGGCAAGCTCGAGGACCTCCTCCCCCGCAGCCGTCAGGCGATAACCCGAAGGCAGCTTCTCGAACATGTGCGCCCCGAGCCGTTCCTCGAGCTGAGCGACGCGTCGCAGCACGGTCGAGTGGTTCACTCCGAGGCGCGCGGCAGCAGCCCGCACCGAGCCCGCGCGCGCGATGGCAAGAAAGTAGCGAACGTCATCCCAGTCGATCATGGTGCAATCCAGCACCGCTGGGGTGCGCCTTCCAAAGCCCGCATCTAACAGCAGAACGGGCGGCCGTCATAGCCTAAGCGGACAAGCGCGGCCCAATTCCAAACGGCGGACAACCGATCGTCGTGGCTGGCGTCAGTCGTCCAACCGGATCGATTTCGCACCACCGATGTGCGCGCTTCCGCACTCAACGCCTGACTGCGGCCGCCCCATCTTGAGGTTCTCGGGGCCTCCCCGAACGACCAAAGATGGAGCCTGGAAGGAAAGTCATGGGAAAGTTAGATGGTAAGGTTGCAGTCATCACGGGTGGATCGAGCGGCATGGCACTGGCGAGCGCCAAGCGGTTCGTTGAAGAAGGCGCCTATGTTTTCATCACGGGCCGGAAACAGGAGGCGCTCGACGAGGCCGCCAGGCTGATCGGCCGGAACGCGACCGGCGTGCGCGGCGACGCGGCCAATCTCGACGACCTCGACCGTCTGTTCGATACGGTCAAACGAGAAAAGGGCAAGATCGACGTCCTGTACGCGAGCGCCGGCACGGGCGAAGCCGTCCCTCTGGGCGAGATCACCGAGCAGCACTTCGACGCGGCCTTCGGCCTGAATGCGCGCGGCACGCTGTTTGCGGTTCAGAAAGCGTTGCCGCTGTTCAACGATGGCGGATCGATCTTCATGACCGGGTCAGTTGCTTCGGTGAAAGGTTTTCCTGGCTACGGCGTGTATGCGGCGAGCAAGGCGGCGTTGCGCTCATTCGCACGCACTTGGCTCAACGAACTGAAGGGCAGGAATATCCGGGTGAACGTGCTGAGCCCGGGGCCGATCGCCACACCGATGCAGGACCAGGTTCTCACCGAGGAGGCGAAGCAGATGTTCGAATCCCTGATCCCGCGGGGAAAAATGGGGCGTCCCGAGGAAATTGCGGCGGTCGCGCTGTTCCTTGCTTCGGACGATTCCAGCTTCGTGAATGGGGTGGAGCTGTCTGTCGACGGCGGCTTCTCGGCCATCTGAAATCGCGCCTGATCGCGGGAATGGCGCGCCGATGGCGAAACGACTTCCGCGCTGAACGATCGGCCCGGTCGTCCACGAGAGGACGTCTCCGCGAAGGTCGCCACACAGCGGGACGGATAACCCAGCGCCTTTGAAGGCCTGGGAATCAACATCAACATGGATCGGAGAAATATTATGAGCTATGCAATCGTAGGATTCGGTAAGGTAGGCCAGGCTCTCGCCCACGCCTTCGCCCGTAAAAACATCGATGTGACCGTTGCGAGCCGCCGGCCGCCCGAGGAGTTGGCGCCACAGGCTCGGGCGATTGGACCCACGGTCGTCGCCAAGTCGCTGCGGGAAGCACTCGAGGCCGACACAATCATCCTGGCGGTCCCGTTCGGGGAGCATCGCGAGGTTGCGAAAGCCCTGCCGAGCTGGAAAGGCAAGACGGTCATCGACGCGATGAACGAGTTTCCTGTACCTGAAGAGCTGGACGGCCTCCCGTCCTCCGCCTTCGTCGCGAAGTCGTTCACCGGCGCCAAGTTCGTGAAAGGTTTCAATCACCTGATTGCGGCCACCCTGGCTGCCGATCCGGTCGTCGAGGGCGGCCACCGGGTCGTCTTTCTGTCGAGCGACGACGAGGACGCGACCGCTCCCGTGGCGGCCTTGGCCAAACAACTCGGGTTCGCACCCGTCAAGCTGGGAAAGCTCAACGAAGGTGGCGCGCTGGTGCACGCACGCGGCCGCACTTGGGGCCAGCTCATCTTCCAGGATTTGTTCAAGAAGGAGCAGTAACCGATCTACGACCCCGTCATTCCCGCTCGAGTTCGGCAGACTTCGCGCCAACGGGCCCACCGCCTGCGTCGCCTTCGGAACGATCGCTCATCGTGTCGTCATTGATAAGCTGTGGGCACGCTGATGGGCTGAACGTCAACAGCCATCCGGCTGAGCATCACAAAGTTCCGAATCTCGACCGGACTCGCCAGCAGTTGATCGAGCCGATCAAACAGCGGCTTCAGATGCGGCATCGCCAGATGCCGGTCGAGATCGTCCTTCGAGCGCCAGTTCTCATAGAACATGAACACGCATGGGTCGGCCGGGTCGACGTGAAAGTCATAACTGATGCAGCCGTCCTCGGCGCGCGTCGGCTCGACGAAGGCCGACAGGATCTCCTGCAATTCCTCGCGCGTTTCGGGCTTTGCGATCACAGTGCCGATCACCGTGTAGGGAACTGTCATCATTTCCTTCCCTGGCTCAGCGCAACGGCCAGGATGATGATGGCACCACGCGCAATGAGCTGCTGGCTGAATTCCAGCCCCATGAGTATCAGGCCGTTGTTGATGAGGCCGATCATCAGCGCGCCGACGATCGTGCCAATCACGGTGCCAGACCCGCCGAACAGGCTAGTGCCGCCAAGCACTGCCGCGGCGATGACCGACAACTCGTCGCCCTGACCGAGCTGGAAGCGGCCGGATTGCAGCCGCCCGGCATAGAGCATGCCGGCAAGTGC
This sequence comes from Mesorhizobium sp. B3-1-8, assembly GCF_006439495.1. NCBI lineage: Bacteria > Pseudomonadati > Pseudomonadota > Alphaproteobacteria > Hyphomicrobiales > Phyllobacteriaceae > Mesorhizobium > Mesorhizobium sp. B3-1-8. The sequence goes on along the minus strand of NZ_VFTK01000030.1, from coordinate 15,079 downwards.
TGCCGCCATGGCCGATATAATGAGGACGCGGAACTTGATCGACTTTGTGTCGATGCCGGAATAACGCGCCGCGACCTCGCCGCCGCCGGTGGCGAGCACGCGCCGGCCGAAGCTCGTTCGCCTCAGCACGACATGGCCGACGGCGCCCAGCACCAACATCCAGATCAGCAGGACAGGCACCGGCCCGATATTGCCGCCGCCAAAGATCCACGAATAGCTCTTCGAGATGATCGGCACCGCGGCTGTATCGCTCATCCACATCGCGGTGCCGGTGGCGATCCCCATCATGGCCAGCGTGGTGAGGAAGGACGGAATGCCGATGCGCGTCGTCAGCAGACCGTTGAAGGTACCGACGACGGCACCGGTGGCGAGGCCTGCAAGGATACCGGTAACCGGTCCACCGGCGTCGATCGCCATGGCCGTGGTGACCGAAGCCAGCCCCGCCACCGCCCCGACGGACAGGTCGATCTCGCCCGCCGACAGCACGTAGGTCATGGCGATCGCCATGACCGCGATCATCGCCGTCTGGCGCACGATGTTGAGCAGGTTGTTAGGGTTGAGGAAGCCCTTGTCGAACAGGGTGATCGCGAACGCGATAAAGATCACCAGGAAGCCGATATAAATGATGTTCTGCCGCCAGTTGGCGAGACCTAGCCTTGCAAAGAGCCAAGGGACAGTGTCCCGGTCAGTGGACATGTGTTTCTCGCTTACTCTTGCTCATCGCGTTCTGGATAACGATCTGCAGCTTGCGCTCGGCGGCCTGCAGCTGCGCGACCGGATCGCCCGCTGGCGCCGACGGATCGTCGAGATCGGCGCGGCTGACATCGTCCACCAGGCGGCCGGCCGAGACGATGATGATGCGGTCGCAGGCCGACAGCATCTCGGACAGCTCCGACGAGATCAGGACGATCGCCTTGCCAGCTTTCGCCAACTCGCGCACCAGCGTTATGATCTCGGACTTCGAGCCGATGTCGATGCCGGCGGTTGGTTCATCAAGGACGAGGATTTCCGGACCGGTCGAAAGCCATTTGCCGATGACGACTTTCTGCTGATTGCCGCCTGAAAGCGTACGCACCGCGCTGTCGCGCGATGCCGTCTTGATCCGCAGCCGAGCGATCTGTTCATCCGTCAGATCGCGTACTTTTTTTCCCGAGACAAATGTTTTGCGACTCAGACGGTCCAGCACTGCGAGCGTGACGTTGGAGGCGACAGAATGCTCGGCAATCACGCCCTGACGCAGACGGTCCTCGGGTACCAGCGCCACGCCGGCTTCGATGGCTTCGCTCGGTTTCGTGATCATCACCGGTTTGCCGGCGATGCGTATCTCGCCTTCGACGACCGGATCGATTCCGGCAATGACGCGCGCGATTGCTGAACGTCCGGAACCAAGCAGTCCGGCCAGGCCGACCACTTCACCCCTGTTAACGACGAAGCTGACATTCTTCGGCTTTTCCGGGCCTGAAACGTTGTCCAGCTCCAGCAGCGGCTCGCCAAGGCTCGACTGGCCGCGCACCACATCCGACAGGCCGCGCGAGCGCTTGCCGACGATATGCTCGATCATCGTTTCGACGGGCAGCTCCGACAATGGTGCGGTAACGACATGGCGGCCGTCACGCAGGATGGTGGCGCGGTCGGCGATGCGGGCGATCTCGTCCATCCGGTGCGAAACATAGATGATGGCAACGCCTTGCGACTTCAGCTTGCGCAGGAAAGCGAACAGGCGTTCGACATCGGAAATCGCCAGCGCCGTCGAGGGTTCGTCCAGCACCAGCACCCTTGCGTTTTGCGAGATCGCCTTGACGATCTCGGTCAATTGCCGCTGTCCCGCGCCCAGATCGCCGACGGTCGCCTTCGGATCGACCTCCACTTCGAGCATTTTGAACAGGTCCGCGGCACGCCTCTCGGCGGTACGGTCGTCGATCAGGCCGAATGCACCCTTGGCTTCGCGGGTGAGAAACACGTTCTGCGCCACCGTCAGCGTCGGGATCAGACTCATTTCCTGGAAGATCATGGCGATGCCGGCTTTGCGCGAGGCTTCGGGCGATATCTCCATCAGCGGCTTGCCATCGACGAGAACGGTGCCGGCGTCAGGCACATGCACGCCGTTCAGCACTTTGAGGATGGTCGACTTGCCGGCACCATTGCCGCCGAGCAGCGCGTGGATCTCGCCTCTTTCCACCTGCAGGTCGACATCGATCAACGCCTTGACCCCGCCAAAGGATTTGCTGACGCCCTTCATCTCCACCGCATGAACAGGCGTCCCAGCGGTCATGGTCTTACCTTGGTCCACTGACCGCTTTCACCGGATTCGATCAGTGCGTCGGCGACGCGCTCGGTCCTGTAGCCATCCTCGAAATTGGGCGACGGCTGCTTGCCCGAGGCGATGGCCGAGAAGAAATCGAAACACTCGACAATCTTGGTTTCGGAGTAACCGATGCCGAGCGCCGGGATCGGCCAGAGGCCTGAGCCATAGGGGTGCGCCGGACCGGAATAGACAGTCCTGAAGCCGCGCGCATCGGCAGGATCATCGGCAAACATCACCTGCAATTCGTCGCGCCGTTCGTAGTTGAACGCAATCGAGCCCTTGGTGCCGTGGATCTCGAAGGTGATGAAATTGTTGCGGCCATAGGCGTTGCGGGTCGCCTCGAGCGAACCGATGGCGCCGTCGGCGAACTTCAGCAGCGTCACCACCTCGTCGTCGACATCGACTTCGACGCGCTCGGCTCCGGTGTTCTTCTCGGCGGCGCCGAGCCTGTCGAGATTGCCGTGCTGGACAGGCCGCGTCTTGTTGTAGGTGCGCACCAATGCGCTGACCTCGGCGATCTCGCCCACCAGATAACGGGCAAGGTCGACGACGTGGGTGCCGATGTCGCCGATCGAACCCGAGCCAGCTATCTTCTTCTGAAAACGCCAGGACAATGGCGAGTCCGGATCGGCCGACCAGTCCTGCAGATAGGTGCCGCGGAAGTTCAAAATCCTGCCGATGCGGCCTTCCTCTATGTACTGGCGGGCGAGCGCCACTGCCGGTGTGCGCCTGTAGTTGAAGGCCACCATGTGGATGACGCCGGCCTTGTTGACGGCGTCGAGCATGGTCTTTGCTTCGTCGCCGCCGCGCGCCAGCGGCTTTTCGCAGATGATATGCTTGCCGGCCTGCGCTGCCGCAATCGCAATCTCAGCATGGCTATCGTTCGGAGTGACGATATCGATGACGTGGATGTCCGGTCTGGTCACCACCTTGCGCCAGTCCGCGGACGATTCCTCGAAGCCGTAGCGACGGCGGCCTTCGTCGGCCAGCGCATCGGTGATGTCGACCACCACTTTGCGCACCGGGTTGGCAGGCGCGGGCCAGAAAAACATCGGCATGGTCGCATAGGCCATTGCATGGGCCTTGCCCATGAAGCCGCCGCCAATCATCGCCACGTTGAACGTCCTGGTCATGATGGTCTCCTGATCGAATGAAGAAAGGCGCGGCCGGCAGGGAGTGCGCCGGCCGCGGGGCGCATTACATGCTGCCCTTGATCTTGTCGGTGGCCTCGGCGTGGTAGACGGCCTTCCAGCCCTCGAGCAGTGTGTCCTTGGTGACTGGAAGCGCCGGCAGGGCGACGAAGGCCGGCGCCTGCTTGCCGATCAGGCCGTAGCCGGCGAGCAACGCCTCGGTGACACCTTGATCGAACGGCCGCTGAGCCCCCAGACCCTTAACGAAGCCGCCGCTCGCCATATTGATGGCGACGTTCTCACCGAGGTCGCAAGTGGTGATGACGAGGTCGTCACGGCCGGCGGTGCGCGCCGCCGAGATGACGCCCTCGGCCGGCACGTCCCACACGGCCCAGATGCCATTGATGGTCGGATTGGAGGTGAGGATCGCCGATGCCGCCTTGTCGGCGTCTCCGGAGAAGTCGGGACCGCCGATGCCTTGTTCGGCGACGATCTTGATGTCGGGATAGTTGTCGGCGATCGTCTTCTTGAAGGCGTCATAGCGCTGCTTGGTGACGAAGAAGTCGGCGGCGTGGAAAATAAGGCCGATGTCACCCTTGCCGCCCAATGCCTTGGCCATCAGATGCGCTGCCGCGACACCGTTGCCGTAATTGTCGGCCGAGACGACGGAGACGTAGTCCTTGCCGGCGACAAGGCCGGCCGGGACGTTGTCCATGAACACGAGCTTCACGCCCTTGTCGGCGACGGCCTTGTAGGCGGAGGCTGTCGCCGAGGGGTCAGTCGGGATCGAGACGATGATCTTGGGGTTCTGCGCCATCACCGTTTCGAGGTCCGCGACCTGCTTTTCCGGCTTGAAGCCGGCATCCGTTGTGGCGATCACCTCGATGCCCATCTTGCCGAACTGGTCCTTGAGCCCGGCGATCTGCGCACGCGACCAGTCATTGCCGCCGTAGTGCATGACGATCGCCGCCGTGGCCTTCATGGCTTTGATCTTTGCCAGTTCCTCCTCGCTCAATGTCACAGCGGAGGCCGGCGCCGGCGTTTCGCCGTTTGGTCCTTTCGAAAGGACGGTCTTCTGCAACTCGGCAAGGCCTGAATCCGGATCGGCGAAGGCGGGGACAGCTGTGTAGAGGCTGGTGGCCAGCAGAGCCGCCGTGAAAGCTCCGGCTATTGTCTTGAAATGCGTCATTTCGGTCTCCTCCCTGATGACAGGCGCAATGCCCGTTGGTTCAACTCGGCCCTATGGCCTTTTTCAGATAGTTCATGCTGAGTTCCGCCCCTTGCTTCGGGTCAGGCCAGGCATCGAGCTCGGCGGCGATCCATCCAGAAAATCCGGTATCCTTGAGCGCATCGATGATCGGCGCCATGGCGAGATCGCCGCGGTCGAGCGGCGTGAAGGCGAAGGGATCACGCTGCCAGCCCTTGAGATGGACGTAGCTGATACGGTCCCTGAATTCGCGGATCTGCGCGGCCGGATCCCCGCCGGCGGCAGCCAGATGCGCAGTGTCCGGACAAAAATCGATCGCGGTGTGCCTGAAGACCTCGCGGACTTCATCGGGCCCCTCGACAATCGTCGACAGGTGCGGGTGATAGTGCGCGCGCAAGCCCGCTTTGGCCGCGATGTCGACGACCTTGTCCAGCGCCGCGCCGAGGCGCTTGAAATCGTCCTGCTGGCGGCCGCTCGCACGCTTGGCGCCACCACCGACCACAAGGTGCGCGGCGCCCAGTTCCGCGGCGGCACCCGCCACACGTTCTATGCGCGCCAGTTCCTCGCTCAGGATATCGTCGAAAATGAAGTTGGCGCCTGAATAGCCGGCAACGAGCACGACGCCAGACTGCTTCAACGCTTCGCGCAACTCGCCATAGCGGCCTTCATAGTCCAGAAGATTGCCGTCGAAGAGTTCGGTGCCCGCATATCCGGCCGCGCCAATGTCGTGGATCGCCTGCTCCATATCGCCGAAAGTGCGATAGGTCAGCTGAGTAATCGACGTCACACCGACGGCATTGCCGCCAAGCGCGCCCCAGCAATTCGCGTGATAGGCCAGCTTCACCTGCATGTATGTTTCCTCCTGCGCAGCCGGAAGCTCAGGTCGCCTTGCCGCGGCCAGACCCGACTTCAAGTCGGCTCTCCTCCAACTCGACCCGAACTTATGCGCGCAGTTTCGCTGCCGTCAATCATTAAAATGCAAAAGATGGCCTACTTTTGTTGAAAAACAGCATAAGTTATTGCTTGATCCGTAAATGTGTGCGCGCTACCCATGCCGAGCGGGACGACTGGCCAGAAGCTCGAGATGAGGCGCGACAAGGGTATGGACGAGGGCGGCACGGCGGCCGGAGACATTGCCAAGCCGCGGCGCGCCGCGGGCCGGCCACGCGCCAGCGAATCCGCACATGGAAGCCTGGCCATGCTTCTCAATCTTGTGCGGACAGGGGCAGCGACGACCCGCCAGGGGCTGGAGAACCAATCCGAACTTGGGCGAGCTGTCGTTGCCGATCGTCTGGCTACATTGCTTCGGCTCGGGCTGATCGAGGAAGGCGAGCTTGGGCCGGCCATTGGCGGTCGGGCACCTCGCCATGTCCGCTTCCGGCCGCGTGTGGGAATGATCCTGGTCGCCGTGCTGGATCATTCGTCGCTTGCAGTTGGCGTATCCGATCTCTCTGGAGGTCTGCTGGCGGAGCATCATGAGGCCGTCGAGCTCGCGGCGGGACCGGAACCGGTGGTCCAGCGGCTGGCAACGCTATTTGCCTGGATGCTGGAGGAGCATGGCAGCGAGGCTGCCATCTGGGGCGTTGGACTGGCGGTGCCGGGAGCCGTCGAGAAATCGGATGGCCAGCGGCTCTTCGCCCCGGCGCTGAACGCGTTCCAGAACTGGGACGGTTTTCCCTTTGTCGAGCAACTGGCCACCGCGGTCGGCGCGCCCGTGTGGGTGCGGAGCGGCGTTCAGACGATGACCATGGGCGAGCTGAAATCCGGCAGCGGCATCGGCCTGACAGATATGATTTTCGTCAAGCTTGGACGCTCGGTCGGCGCCGGCGTGATATCGGAAGGCGTGCTGCATAGGGGCGCGCAGGGCGCAGCGGGCATGATAGGCCATACATTCATCGAGGGCGGAACCCTCGAGAGCGTCGCGGGCAGCGAAGTGCTGGGACGCGAGGCGCGTCTGGCCGCCGAAAACGGACGCAGCGCATATCTTGCCGAAGTGCTGGCGCGTGCAGGCGATGTCACCGTCACCGATGCCGGCCACGGCGCCCAGCTGGGTGATACGTTTTGCATCGATCTTCTGGGGCGCTGCGGCCGTGCCGTAGGCGAGGTCCTGGCGCCCCTTGCCAATCTTCTCAACCCATCGTTGATCGCGCTCGGCGGCAACGTGGCAGAGACCGGGGATATCCTGCTGGCGGCGGTGCGCGAGGCGGTCTATCGCCAGGCGCATCCGGTCGTCACCCGCGACCTGCGCATCGTGCGCTCGCAGATGGGCGGATCGGCCGGGCTGGTCGGTGCCGCGCAGGTTGTAGCGGAATCGCTGTTCGATACTCGATTCCTTCAGGGCTGGATCACGCTTGGTTCGCCGCGCGAGCATCCCGAATTCAAAGAATTCCTCGCGCAGGCTTCAGCCGAAAGCAGCAACCGGCCAGTCAGACCCAGACCGCCGGCAGGGATGCCGGCCTAGCATTTGCCAATCGACTCAGTGCCGCGACAATCCGGGGAGGTTAGAAAATGGCGATCACGGGCCTTGGGCCGCATGGCGAAAGAGCGGTTCCCGCCGATCAGGTCGGACTGTCGGAGGCCGACGCCGATGCCGCCCGCAGCCGGCGTTTCGCGGTAGCCGTCGTTCTGCACACCACAATGAGCGACTGGGCAAAGGAGGAACTGGCCGGGATGGTCACGACACTTGGCCGCTATGGCGCCGCGGTGGTCGAGGTCATCGATTGCGCCTTCGACGTCGACAGGCAGATTTCCGAATTGCTCCGCCTTGCCGGTGAACCGGTCGACGCGGTGGTTTCGATTCCCATCGGCAGCAGCCGGGCCGCCGATGCGCATCGCGCCATAGCCGGCGCGGGAAAAAAGCTTGTCCTGCTCGATAATGCTCCGACCGGCATGCTTCCCGGAAAGGACTATGTCAGCGTCATTTCCACCGACAATTTCGGTCTCGGGCAAATCAGCGCGGAACTGCTTGCGCCGCATGTGCCTCAAGGCGGCAAGGTCGGCGTTCTGGCCTACGGCGTGGATTTCTTCGCCACCCATGAGCGCGAGATCGCTTTCCGCAAATGGATGGCGGCCCGGCGGCCGGACCTTGCCGTCGTGCGCGGCAAGTTCGCCGATGTGACGCAGGCGCGAACCGCGACCGCGGCCCTGCTGCAGGATAATCCCGATCTTTCCGGGCTGTTTGCCGTATGGGACGTGCCTGCAATGGGCGCCGCCGCGGCGATCCGAGAATCCGGGAAGACGATACCGATAACCACCGTGGACCTTGGCAACGAGGTAGCGACCGACCTTGCCAATGGCGGCCTGATAAAAGGAATTGCCGCCCAGTTGCCTTACGACCAGGGGAGCGCTGCCGGCGTCGTCACCATCCTTGGGCTGCTGGAACGCCGGCCTCCGCCGTGGATCGCGCTTCCCGGGCTGAGCGTGACAGCCTCCAATGTGGTGGAAGCCTATCAGGTCGTGTGGCGTGCTCCGGCCCCCGCCGGCCTGCTCAGAGCTCGTAGGCTTCGAAGCGATTGAACCGGGCAGGCGCAACGACCCGCCTTTGCTTCATTCCGAGAGTCCCGTCGTTACCCGGTCTGTGGAAGCTACTTGCCCGACTGCGAAGCGTTGCCCTGACCCAAACAGGATGATGAGCCAAAGGCCAGTAACCGCAACGGCCAGTCGCGGCAAGTTGCCTGTCAGGTGCATGCACAGCGTGCGAGACCGCCCATTCATCCGCAGATGGCCGTCTGCACCCAGCCTTAGGCCAGAATGGCGCTGCTGCCGTTGCTTTGCAGTCAGGCATATCGCCGCTATGTCTCGGCAAGCTCCTCGGCGGCTTCTTGGACGCCGTGCGCAGCCGCTCGCTCCAGCCAAATGCGGGCGGCGGCGGAGTCATGCTCGCCGGCAATGCCCGTGGAGAGATAGCGGCCAAGCATGAGTTGGGCATGCCCATGGCCTCTTTCAGCGGCGGCTTCGAACCATTTCTGCGCAGCTTTGTGGTCGAGTGACAGGCCTTGCCCGGCCTCATAAAGTGCCCCGATCGCGAACATCGCCCCGGCATGGCCTGTAGCCGCGGCTTGCTTGAAAAGATGTGCGGCGGTCACGAAAGAGCGTTCCCCGCCACGGCCACTGTAAAGCATTTCGGCGAGAGCCACCTGCGCGTCCACGATGCCTGCCTTTGCAGCCCGCTCAAACCAGATGCGGGCCTGCCTCTGGTCAGCGATCATGCCTCGTCCATCCTGAAGCATGCGGGCATACATGTATTGCGCCTCGGCCACGCCTTCCGCTGCGCGCGCCATCCAATGCGCAGCCCGCTCCTGGTCCTTACCCACACCAATACCTTCTGCGAAACAGAGACCAAGATTGAACGCCGCAACCAGATCACCCGATGACGCGGTTGCCCCAAACCATCCAGCGACGCTGATACCATCATCCGGTTCGCCTGCTCCTTCAAGAACAAGGTTCGCGAGATCAACCTGGGATTCACGATTGCCTCTGGCTGCGGCGGCACGCAGCAATCGCGTTCCTTCTTCGGCGTCCTGAGCTACGCCATTGCCGGAGAGATAGAGCGAAGCCAAGGCGCGGGCAGCCGGCTGGTGGCCCCCATCTGCCGCCCGCCGATACCACGTCGCGGCCTCTGCATAATCTCGCAGGCCTCCCCCCGAATACAGTTCGCCAACGCGATAGGCGGCGTCGACATTTCCCGCCAGCGCGGCGCGACGCATCCAGGCCTCGCCGGCGACGGCGTCCCGATCCGCCAAGCCACCCTCGATCAGCGCAAGCCCCAGCCGGAACTGGGCAGATGCGAGTCCCCGTTCAGCGGCATCCTGATAGAGCTTCTGAGCTGCCTCGAGATCGACGGGCACGCCCATTCCGTGCTCGGTGAGGATGGCAAGCAGATAGATGGCCGTCGGCAGGCCGGCATCCGCCGCGCGCCGAACCTCTGCGGCAATCCTGCTTCCTTGCTCCGGTTGCCTCAGCCGGACCAAGGAAAGGGCAAGGCCGAGGCATCCTTCCGGGCAGCCGGCCGCGGCGGACTTCTCGTACCAGCCATGCGCGGCATCGAGATCGCGCATCGCGTTCGGGCCTTTGCTTAGGATGTAGCCTAGCAGGGCCTGCCCTGTTGCGGAGCCGGACTCGGCGGCTTTTCGCGCGAGGTCGAGCGCTGCCGCGAAGTCTGGCTCTCGCAAGGAATTTCGATCGAACAAACCTTCCGAACCGGCGTCAGCTTCCTGTCCCGCAACCCCCGCTACGCACAACGCGGCAAGCAGCGCCTGCGCGTCTGGACTGCCGCGATCGGCTGCTCGCCGCAGCCAACGTGCCCCTTCCGAGTGGCTGGGTGGCACGCCAGTGCCTTCCAAATAGCAGCGGCCGACCCGGTATTGCGCTTCCACGATGCCCGCGCGTGCCGCTATACCCATCAGCGCAAAGGATTCCGCAGGCTTCCCGCTGCCGGAAAGTTGGAGCGCCCGGCGAAAAGCCAGGGCGGGATGGATGCGTCCAGTCAGGCGGTCGAGCATAGCCATCCTATGGCTCCCGCATCGCTTCCTGTCCGATCGGCAACATGGCGCCAAGCATGTATTTGAGCACTGTGCGGCGACCGACCTTGACGTCAGCGGTGACGGGCATGCCGGGGCTGATCGCGAAACCGGCGGGCAACCCATGGAGTGCGACGTCGTCGATGGATATCTGGGTGCGATAGAACTGGTCGGCATCCGAAGGAAGCATGGCCAGTGAACTGTTTGGATCGCGCGCCTGTTCTCTGGCCGAAAACGAATCCGGGCTGACCGCGCGAACCGTGCCATGCGCCAGGCCATACTGTGAATAGGCGAAGGTGTCGAACTTGATAGCCACGGGATCGCCTACATGAACGAAGCCACTGCTACGGCCGATGATATTGGTCTCAACCTCGAGCACTGCATCGGCGGGAACTAGCGTGATGAAGCGTTCGCCAGACTGCAAGACGGACCCGACGGAGACCTTGGCTACTGATTGAACCGTCGCGTCGGCCTCGCTCCTTAGCTCCACCAGTTGCTTGCGAAGCTTCGCCTTGTTTAGAAGCTCGCGAGCATCCGACATGCGTGAATTGGCTTCCGAAAGGCTCTGCGAGACCTCGGCGCGCCAGCTCTGAATGTAACCGTCTCGGTCGGCCGCGGCAGCGGCCTGCTGGCGCTTGGCGGCTTCTGTCGTCTGCTCGGCGTTGCTCAGCGAACGCGACATTTCCGCCGAATTGTCCTCAGCTAGAAGCGTGTTGAGACGGCTTCCAACCTGCCTTTCTTCGAGTTGCTGACGCATCTTTTCGATCGACGCCGCAACTGCGAGCCGCTGCCGATACCCCTCGGCGTCGGACTGCGAGCGCGAGATGACGGAACTCAGTTCGTCACGCTGCCGGTCGAAGCTTTCAAGCTTTGCGTCGTAGACCGCCTTGCGACGTTCGTAGATCGAGGCCTGCAGCGTCCAGCTTGGGTCCAGTCCATCGTAGTTGAAGGGCTTGTCATCGACCTCCGCCTTCAGGCGCGCTACTTCGGCTTCAAGCGTCGTGACCTGGGTCGCCAGCGCCGTGAGGTCGGCCGAGGCGAAGGTGGCATCGAGCCTGGCCAGCAGTTGGCCGGCCTTCACACGCTGTCCTTCGCGCACCTCGATCGACCGAACAATCGCCGTCTCCAGTGGCTGGACGATGATGTTGGGCGATTGCGAGACCACGAGCCCCCTTGTCGTGACGACCTGATCGACCGGTATCAGCGCGGCAAGCGCGATCAGCGCAACAACCATGCTGGTGATGATCCACACGACGCTGCGTGCCACCCACGGAATTGGCGCATTGGCGACCGCCGTCGACGGCCACTGGAATTCGAGAATGGCAGGAACCGTCGGATCGCTGGCCTCTCGCCGGCGCCGGGGAACTGGAAGGGTGGAATGGGTGGTGCTGCTCATGGCCGGTCTCACACAGGGCGAGGCGGCACGGCCGCCAGACGGCTATGGCGGCCGTCAAGATGCCGGTTCTGCTGGAGCCAGAGCTGGCGGTAGACACCGCACCGCTCCAGGAGCACCGAGTGAGGAGCGACATCGAGAACCTTACCCTGGTCCATGACCAGGATCTGGTCGCATTCGGTAAGCGAGGCGAGCCGGTGCGAAACGATGATCATGGTACGCCCGCTGGCGATACGAATGAGATTGGCGCTGACCACCGCTTCGCTCTCCGGATCGAGCGCGCTCGTCGCTTCGTCGAGTATGAGGATGGTCGGGTCGTGAATGAGCGCGCGGGCGATTGCCAGCCGCTGCTTCTGACCGCCGGAGAGATTGGGCGAACCTTCCTCGATATAGGTGTCGTAGCCGTTTGGCATGCGTTCGATGAACTCGGCAGCACCTGCCAAGTGGGCGGCACGCATGGCGTCGGAAAGCGTCAAGCCAGGACGTCCCGCGATGATGTTGTCCCTGATCGAGCCGCGGAACAAGAAATTGTCTTGAAGGACGACACCCAGGCCCTGGCGAAGATGGCGAAGGTTGATTTCCTTGAGATCGACTCCATCCAGCTTGAGGAACCCGCTATAGTCGCGATTGATGCCCTGCAACAGGCGCGCGATCGTCGATTTTCCTGATCCGCTGCGTCCGACGACCCCGAACATCGTGCCGGCCGGGACATCGAAGCTGACCCTGTCGAGTGCCGGTGTCTTGGTGCCGATGTAACTGAAGGTCAGATCGCTGAACTTGATCTCGCCGACGAGCTTCGGCCGCAAGCCGGCGGAATTGGAGCTGCTTTCCAACGGGCGATTGAGAACCCCAGCTGCCTCGCCAATCGCCGCGCCGACCTCCTCATAATCCTCGACCAGCCGCGCTAGACCGACCAGCGGCTGCGCGACGCGCTGCGCGATCATCATGAAGGCAAACAGGCTGCCGACCATATAGCCCGACCGGTCGTTCATCGCGAGATAGGCGCCGATCAGCATGGTGCCGAGGACCATCGCGCGCTCGATCGGCGTGACGAGAGTTTGCGGCCAGTTGGCCAGTTGCCCGAAGGCAAGACGCGCCTTGCCCGCGTCGGCCACCCGTTCGTCCCACAGCGCCTTGCGTTGCGGCTCCAGCCCGAGCGCCTTGACGGTCTTGATGCCGACGACAGTCTCGCCGAGCGCGGCCGCCTTCCAGGTCTCGGCGTCGACCACGTTCTGATAGCGTCGGCGCAGCGGCGCAAGGAAGGCGAAGATGATCGCCATGATCACGACCGCGCAGGCAAGCACCATCCAGGCGAGCGTGGCGTTGATGTAGAACATGACCGGGATCAGGACGCAGAGCGTGATCAGATCCAGGAACGTGCTGAGGAGCTTTCCGGTCAGGAACTCGCGGATGCGATAGACTTGGGCGAGATGGTACATCGTCTCGCCAGCCGGATGCCGCTCGAAATAGTCGAGCGGCAGGCGCAACAACCTGCTGAAGACATGCAGATTGAGCTTGGTGTCCAGGCGCGCACCGACGACATTAATGATCAGTCGTCGAGCGTGACCGAGCAGCGTCTCGTAAAGGAAGACGACGGCGATGACCGCTGAGAGAAGCACCAGAGTGGGGATACTGCTGAACTGCAGCACCTTGTTGACGACCGTCATGACGATGAGGGGTGGCAGAATCGCTAGAATGCTCAGCGTGAACGAAGCGATGCCAATGTCCCGCAGCGGCCGGCTCTCGAGCCGCACCAAATCGATAAGCCAGCCGAAGGTGAAGGGCGCATCCGCCGCGATATAAGATCTCGCTGCCCGCAAAAGGACGGCCTCGCCCGACCACACCTGCAGCAGGCGGAGCTCATCGATGGCAACAGCTTCCGCGTCATCCGGCGCATCGACGCTCTTGAGGAAAACGACATTGCGTTCGGCGCTAGCCCCGGTAAGGAGGCCGGCGCCGCCATCGGTGAAAAGCAAGACGATCGGCCCTGCGTGTTCGAAGCGCAACAGATGCGACCAGCGGATACGCAGCGCGCGCGACCACATGCCGGCGTTCTGTGCCCACTGGGAGAGATCGGAAGCACTTGGTACCGGACCGGCGATTGCCGCCCTGAATTCGTTCGGATCGAGGTCGACTCCGTGATAGCGGGCGACCTGCAGCATCGCCTTGATGCGCGGCCCTGTCCGATCGAACGCCGCGGGGCCGCCAGGAACCCATTCCGCTGCGCCCCCGCTCCGACCTTTGCCGGTCATGTCCACTTCGACATCGTCACGGATCGGGACAGGCAGGACTTCGGAGTTTCGAGGCACGCTCACCATAAGCTCCCCTTGCGGTCTAAAAGCGAGGGTTCGGGGGTGTTCCCCGCACACAGCCCCAATCCGGAAAGTCGGCAACATCCATCATAGACCGAACCGCCCCGCGGTGCGAGCTCGTTGCCGGCGTCCAAGACGTGGCTACGCGGACCCCGCGTTTCCGCAAGGCCCGCGCGCATTGTTTTGACCAACACTCAGTCATGCGGCTTCAGAATATCCTTCAGAGCCTTCTTCAGTGTGTCGTCGGTCTGGCCATAGCCGGCACTCTGCTTGCCCTTGTCCTGGGTCAGGTCGGACGTCGCGCCGGACGGCTTGTTCTGGTTCTGGCCGAAACCCTTGACCGTGTTGAGAACGTTCAAGAGATCGGTCGTCACCGAGCTGATCGCCTGGCTGACGAGTTGCTTGAACGAACCGCCGCCGCCACTGCCGTCCGAGCCGGACTGCAGGAACTGCTTGACGTCCGTCAGCCCCAGCGTGCTGGCCGTGACGGTCGCATGTGGGCCTCCGTTGCCATTGCCCTGGCCACCGGCAGAGTTGCCCTGCCCTTGGTGCGAGCTGTTGTCGCCATTGTTGTGGTCGCCGGAATTGCCTGGCGCGTCCTGTTGGCCGTTGCCATGCCCGTTGTTACCCTGCGGACCACCCTGGTCACCAGTCCCACCGTCCGATCCTGTCGCTCCGGTCGGGCCGGTTGACCCGGTCCCACCGGTCGATCCAGTTGAACCGGTAGCACCCGTCGAGCCGGTGGATCCCGTGGCCCCAGTTGCACCTGCGGCTCCAGTTGCTCCCGTGGCTCCGGTTGCGCCCGTTGCTCCAGTCGCTCCCGTGGCACCAGTTGCTCCGGTCGAGCCCGTGGCTCCGGTTGCTCCGGTAGAGCCCGTGGCACCGGTTGCTCCAGTCGAGCCGGTAGCTCCAGTAGCTCCGGTCGAACCGGTTGCACCCGTTGCTCCGGTCGAGCCGGTAGCTCCGGTCGAACCGGTTGCACCCGTTGCTCCGGTCGAGCCCGTTGCACCCGTTGCTCCAGTCGAGCCCGTGGCACCGGTTGCTCCAGTCGAGCCGGTAGCTCCCGTTGCTCCGGTCGAGCCCGTGGCACCGGTTGCTCCAGTCGAGCCGGTGGCACCCGTTGCTCCGGTCGAGCCCGTGGCACCGGTTGCTCCAGTCGAGCCGGTAGCTCCCGTTGCTCCGGTCGAACCGGTGGCACCCGTTGCTCCGGTAG